>CAUUIH010000012.1:0-17060 GCA_963545165.1 uncultured Veillonella sp. | reverse complement strand
TGGGAACTGAACGGACGCAGTGCTATGGAAGATATGCTCCGTGAGTTAAATCAAGCGCTTAGAAAAACGCAAGAACGAGAACGAGCTTTGAAAAAAGAACAAGAAGAAGTTCGCCGTATGCGTACCCAAGTGATGCGTGATAAAAAAGCTTTACAAGATAAGAAAAAGGTCATCCTAGAAAAAGCTCGTGAAGAAGCACAAAATATGAAACGTTCAGTTCGTATTGAAAGTGAACAAATCATTAAAGAGTTAAAAGGTTCTTTCAATGAAACGGATAAGCAAAAACGTCAGGATGCTATTTCTAAGGCTCGAAAAGGCGTTTCCAATGTGGCGGTTCCTACAGGTGTTATAGAAAAACGAGAACGTTTAGATGTAAGGAAGGTAAAAGTGGGGGATGTGGTATTCCTCGATAATTTACAATCATTAGGAACCATCTTGGTCATTCAAGGGAAACGGATACAAGTGGATATGAATGGGCTAACGGTGACGGTGAAAGAAAAGGATCTATTAGCAGCCACTCGTGAGGAAGCGAGTGCTTTATTGCGTAAAGAAAATCCTGCACCTATGTCCAATCGTCAACGGAAACGATCTGGTATGGCGGTCATTCGTCAACAACAGGCATCGACAGAGCTGAATATCATCGGTAACACTGTGGATGAAGCTGTTATAGAAGTGGGACGATTCATCGACCAAGCTATCTTAGCTGGATTAAATTCAGTGCGTATTGTTCATGGTAAAGGAACGGGTGCCTTGCGCGCTGGTGTACATGACTATTTACGTACCCTGCCAGGCATAAAAAGTTATGATCTAGCTAGTCTAGATGAAGGTGGTGCAGGCGCTACCACAGTCATCCTATAGGACCACTGACAACATTCGATTTGTACAAACATCAGCAAATAGAGTATAATTAAGGGTGTTCTATAGGAAATAATGAGCTTTAGAGAGGTGACATATGAATCCTAGTTCATCAAGAACAATTCCTCCGAGGAGACGAGTTGTGAAAAAGAAACCAGTGAAGAAGAAATCATCATGGAAACGATCCTTTTGGTTATTCTTCATCTTATTTATATTGATTGTAGCAGGAGCAGGCTGTGGATTTTTAGGAGCTACCATGTCTTCCTTGCCAGATGTAGGCAACGTAAAACCTGCGGCGTCATCTCAAATTTATGATGCCAATAATGAATTGATAACTACTGTTCATTCAGAGGAAAATCGCTTGCCAGTAAAATTAGCGGATATTCCTCAAAAGTTTCAAGATGCTTTTATAGCAACGGAAGATAATCGTTTCTACAGTCATCATGGTATCGACCCAATCGGTATTTTACGTGCTGTATGGGTAAATATTGTTCATGATGGTGTTGCAGAGGGCGGGTCTACGATCACTCAACAGTTAGCTCGTAATGCTTTCTTAACACAAGATCGTACATTCAAGCGTAAGATTATGGAAGCCCTATTGGCATTGCGCATTGAACAGCATTATACGAAAAAAGAAATCCTAGAAATGTACATGAATCAAATTTACTTTGGTCAAGGTGCTTATGGTGTGCAAACGGCCTCTCATGTCTATTTTGGTAAAGATGTACAAGATTTATCTTTAGCACAAATGGCAATTTTAGCAGGTTTGCCACAAAGTCCTAACTATTACTCTCCATTCAATAATTTGAAAGCTGCCAAAGCACGTCAAGCCGTCGTATTGGGACAGATGGTAAAATATAATTACTTGTCTCAAGCTGATGCAGATGAAGCGAAAGAAGCAGATATCCACCTGTTGGATAAACCCCAATCTACTACTAGTTATGGTAGCATGGGATATTTTGTTAACTATGTCATCAACGAAGTATCCGAGCGATATGGGGATAATGCGATTTATAAAGAAGGCATGAAAATCTATACTACTATCGACATGAAAGCCCAACGAGCAGCAGAAAAAGCGATGGAAAACTTACCGGATTACTATACCGATGAAAACGGCTTACGTCAGCCACAAGGAGCTTTGATTTCTCTAAACCCTCATAATGGACATATTGTAGCTATGGTGGGTGGCAGAGGAAATGACTCCTTTAACCGTGCCACAATGGCAGTACGTCAACCAGGGTCATCCTTTAAACCCTTTGTGTACTTAGCGGCTTTAAAACACGGTGATAATCCAGGGACTGTGTATATAGATAAACCTTCCGAGTTCCATGGGTGGAAACCACAAAACTATTCTCGTAAACATTCCGGTGCTATGACAATGCGTAATGCTGTAGCACATTCTAATAACGTAGTGGCTGTATTGGCAGCCGATAAAGTGGGCATGTCTAATGTGCTAGATTTAGCAGAAAAAATGGGCATTACTACATTGGATAAAAAAGGTGATGATAACTTAGCTGTAGCATTAGGCGGTTTAACGAAAGGTGTCACACCAATAGATATGGCAGTAGCCTACGGTGTACTTGCCAATAATGGTGTGAAAGTAAAACCGGTAGCAATTACTAAAATCGTTGATAGAAATGGCAACTCTGTCGAAGAAGAGTCTTTGGAAGAAACTCGTGTAGTAGAGCCAAAATATGCGTATATGATGACCAATATGTTGGAATCTGTTATTAAATATGGTACAGGTGGAAATGCTTACTTTGGTCGTCCAGCAGCGGGTAAAACAGGAACTACTGACGAAGAAAAAGATGCTTGGTTTGCGGGATATACACCTGATTTAGTCACAGTAGTTTGGATGGGTGATGATAGTGGTTCTGAAACATTGCATGGTACTACAGGTGGTCAAACACCAGCCGTTATCTGGAGACAATACATGCAAGCAGCGTTGGCAGATACACCGGCATCCAACTTCACGGTGCCAGATGGGGTAGGACCAGAGGCCTATGCAGGTAATACAAATCCAGCTACGGACAAGAAAAAAGATGACAAAGACAAAAAAGATAAAGATAAGAAAGACGGAGATTTAGATAGTGATGATGGAACAACATCAAATGATGAAAGTCCTTCCAAACCAAAAAGTAATAAAGGGAAAGATCCCGTTATTGCGCCTAAATCCTCTAAAAGTTCACAGTAATATAGGAGATAATCATGATTAGTGCAGCAGAACAGTTTCGCCTTATTTCCCATGGGGTAGCTGATCTTTTACCAGAAGATGAATTTAAAAAGAAATTAGAAAAATCCGTAGCAACCAATACGCCTTTAATTGTTAAATTAGGCTTGGACCCAACAGCTCCAGATATTCATTTAGGTCATACTGTAGTATTGCGTAAGTTGAAATTATTCCAAGACTTTGGACATAAAGTGATCATCTTAATTGGTGACTTTACAGCTCGTATCGGCGACCCAACTGGTAAAAGTGTGACACGTCCCCCTTTGACAGAAGAGCAAGTTATTACCAATGCTAAAACATACCAAGAGCAAATTTTCAAAGTCTTAGACCCTGAAAAAACAGAAGTTCGTTTCAATAGTGAATGGTTAAGCAAATTAGACTTTGCGGATGTATTGAAATTAGCCTCTAAATACACAGTAGCTCGTATGTTAGAACGTGATGACTTTCATAAACGATATACAGAAGGTAGACCAATTAGTATCCATGAGTTCATGTATCCATTGATGCAAGGTTACGATTCTATTGCATTAAAAGCTGATGTTGAATTTGGTGGTACTGACCAAACTTTTAACCTTTTGATGGGACGTCATCTACAAGGCGAAGAAGGAATGCCAGAGCAAACGATTATCACTATGCCGATTTTGGAAGGTCTTGATGGAGTTCAAAAAATGAGTAAATCCCTCGGCAACTATATCGGTATTAGTGAGGCTCCTTCTGAAATGTATGGCAAAGCTATGTCTATTCCAGATGAGTTAATGATGCGTTATTTCATGCTTGTTACAGATATGTCTATTGAAGAACAAGAACAACTTAGCAAAGACTTAGCATCTGGTGCAGCACATCCTAGAGATGTAAAAATGAAATTGGCTCACACCATCGTTCGCTTGTACCACGGCGAAGAAGCTGCCAACTTTGGTCAAGAAGAGTTTGTTCGTGTATTCCAAAAACATGCGATGCCAACAGATATTCCTGAATACAAAGTGGCTTTCACAGAAGAACCTGTTTTCGTACCACAATTACTATCTGATGCAGGCTTAACAGCAAGTAACGGAGAAGCAAGACGCTCCATTAAAGCGGGAGCTTTTAAAATTGATGGTGAAAAGTGCAATGAAGAACATATTGTATTGAAAGACGGTATGGTATTGCAAGTTGGGAAACGGAAATACATCAAAATCGTCTCTTGTTAGTCTATGTAGCCTGTGGCGATGTTAACTGAATAGACTAAAGGGAAGAGCACGGTATACCCCCTCACAAACGGTATTTCATAATGTTTGTTCGGGGGCACACCGTGCTCTTCTTATGTTTGGGTAATTTAGGCAATTAAGGACCGCCACAAAGGCTACTACGTGTAACGGCGTTCCTCTGTGGGTGTTAGAGCATCACATATACATCAAATTGTGCTTGACTATTTATTATATGTGTTGTACTATATACTTAAATTATGAATACTATTTCTAATGGAGGTATAATCATGAGTCGTGATACTGCATATGTTCTTTGGTTTGATGAATTGCATCGTGAGGATGTAGATATTGTTGGTGGTAAGTCTTCTTCTTTGGGGGAAATGACTTCTTCTACGAATGTGCCTGTTCCTTATGGTTATGCGACGACAGCCCATGGGTATCGTTATTTCATGGAAGAAACTGGTTTGGTTGAACGTATTAAAGCTAAATTAGAAGAATTACATGATGTGGAAAACTCTGCTTTATTGCGTAAGGTCACTGCGGAAGTGCGTCAAATGATTATGGATGAAGAAATGCCAGCTCCATTAGCTGAGGCTATTCGTGAAGGCTATGAAGAGTTAGCTCGCAAAGTAGGAGAAGAGAATCCATTTGTAGCGGTACGTTCTAGTGCTACTGCGGAAGATTTGCCAGATGCTAGTTTTGCAGGTCAACAAGATACATACTTAAATGTTCGTGGCGCAGATATGATTATTGCTAAAGTAAAAGAATGCTATGCATCTACTTTCACAGATCGTGCTACGTATTATCGTGTAAAACAAGGTTTTGATCATATGACGGTAGCCTTGTCTGCTGCTATCCAAATGATGGTATACTCCAAAGCGGCAGGCGTTATGTTCTCCGTCAATATCATGAATGGAGATGACAAATCCATTATTATTGAAGGTTCTTGGGGCCTTGGTGAATATGTGGTACAAGGTACAGTAACTCCGGATAATTTCACCGTAGATAAAGCTACTTTGCAAATTACAGATCGCATGATTAATGATAAAAATGTGGCATTAGTTCGTAAACCTGATGGAGACTGTGAAGAAATCCAAATCTCTGATGAACAGGCTCGTGCCCAAGTTATCACTGATGAGCAAGTTATTGAACTTGCAACGTATGCAAAAGCGATTGAAAAACATTATGGTTGCTATATGGATATGGAATGGGGCATTGATGAGCGGGATGGAAAAGTATGGATTTTACAAGCTCGCCCAGAAACTGTATTCTCTCAAAAGAAAGAAAAAGAAGAAGCTGTAGTAGAAGCGACTACCACAGAACGTAAGATTGTTGTAAAAGGTCTTCCTGCCAGCCCTGGTAAAGCAGCAGGTCGTGCTCATGTTATTGAAAATCCAGAAGATATTGATGATTTCAAAGAAGGAGAAATCCTTGTTACCACAATGACCGCACCTGACTGGGTACCAGCGATGAAAAAAGCAAAAGCTATCGTTACCGATGCTGGTGGTATGACTTGTCATGCGTCCATCGTAAGCCGTGAATTGGGAATTCCATGTATTGTAGGCACAAAATCTCGCAGTGAAGAGGCTACCAAAACGATTACTGACGGTCAAATGATTACTGTAGATGCTACCAATGGTATTGTGTATGACGGCATCTTAGAAGAAGCTACTAAAAAAGTAGAACCTGTAGCAGAGGCTCGCTATGTAGAGCCAACACCGGTTACTGGTACTAAAATCTACATGAACTTAGGCGATCCAGACTTGGCTGAAAAATATGGTGTATTACCTTGCGATGGTATCGGTTTAATGCGTGAAGAGTTCATTTGGACAACGTTCATCCATGAACACCCAATGCATTTAATTGAAACAGGTCGTCGTGACTTTGCTATCGATACATTAGCAGAAGGTATGCGTAAAGTCTGTGCAGCTTTAGCGCCTCGTCAAGTAGTGTTGCGTTTGAGCGACTTTAAATCTAGTGAATATCGTGACTTAAATGGTGGTGATAAGTATGAGCCAGAAGAGTCTAGTGCTTTACTTGGTTTCCGTGGTGCTTCTCGCTATTATGATGAACGCTATGCTCCTGCATTCTTATTAGAATTAGAAGCGATTAAAAAAGTACGTAATGAATTCGGTTTTAAAAACTTGCAAGTTATGATTCCATTCTGCCGTACTGTAGGTGAAGCTGCAGAAGTAACTCGTATCATGGCAGAACATGGATTAAAACGGAATGCAGACTTTAAAGTGTGGTTAATGGCTGAAATCCCTGCAAATATTATTTTGGCTGATCAATTCAATCAATATGTAGATGGATACTCTATCGGTTCCAATGATTTAACTATGCTTGTATTGGGCTGTGATCGCGATAATGAAACTGTGCAACATATTTATGATGAAAGAAACTTGGCTGTAAAACGTGCGATTAAACATTTAATTGAAACGGCGCACAAAGATGGAAAAACTGTATCTATCTGTGGACAAGCGCCAAGTGTATATCCAGAGTTCTGTGAGTTCTTAGTTCGTCATGGTATTGATTCTATTTCTGTAAATCCAGATGCTGTGGTATCTACGAAAAAAATGGTAGCACAACTAGAACAACGTATTATGTTAGATGCTTTGACAGGCAAAGGTCGTCAGAATACAGAAGCTTTAGATTGGTAATACATAAGGAGGCTCTGGAAGGAGCCTCCTTTTTCATAGAAAGGTAATACTATGAATCTTTCAAAACGACAAGAATCAATTGTACAAATTGTACAGCAAGAAGGACCTATCACTGGTAAATCTATCGCTACAAAATTGGACTTAACACGGTCTGCCTTGCGATCAGATTTAACAGTATTGACGATGATGGGGATTTTGGATGCACGTCCGAAGGTGGGTTATTATTATGTAGGAAAAGTGGCAAATAATCCCTTAGCGGCTGAAATCAATAGTTTTACAGTAGCACAAGTGATGTCCAGTGTGGTAGCAGTCAGCTCCACAGCCTCAGTGTATGACACAATTGTCACCATGTTTACAGAAGATGTGGGAACTATCTTAATCTGCGATGATGGTATATTAAAAGGAGTTGTGTCACGTAAAGATTTACTGCGGGCCTCTCTTGGTGGATCTGATTTAAACTCTATGCCTATTTCCATGATTATGACACCTACCAGTAAAGTAGTAGTAGCCTACCCAGATATGCCCGTTGTGGAAGCTGTGGAACGGATGATTGATTTTGAAATAGATTGCGTCCCTGTGGTAGATAAGGTATTATTAGAGACAAGTAAAGAATATCGTGTGGTAGGTCGTATTTCAAAAACGACGGTGACCCGTTTATTTTGGGATTGTGGAAAACGATAGGAGTAAGTATGGCTAAAATTATTTATGCAATCTCTGATTCCCTAGGGGAAACAGCTGAATCAGTGGCACGTGCTACGGCAAGTCAATATGATAAAGAAACCATAGATATTGTTCGTGTGCCCTATATCAATGATGAATTACAAATCAACGAAGTGGTGAAAGAGGCAGCAGTTGGTGGACATGTCATCTGTCATACCATTGTATCCCCGGATCTTCGTGCGTATTTGGATAGAGCTTGTAAAGAGCAAGGCGTACAATCGGTAGACATTATGGGACCTGTCATGAATGCAGTAGGAACTATGACAGATACAGAGCCTAGATTGGCACCAGGTATGATTCATAAGCTAGACCAAGAATATTTTAAAAAGGTAGAGGCTATTGAGTTTGCCGTGAAATATGACGACGGTAAAAATCCAAAAGGCTTTGAAAAAGCAGATATCGTCATTATTGGTATTTCTCGGACTAGTAAAACCCCGTTATCTATGTTCTTAGCCTATAAAAAAATAAAAGCCGCCAATTTACCATTGGTGCCAGAAGTACCATTGCCAGAAGAATTATTCCAAATTCCAGGCCGTAAAATTGTAGGGTTAATTATTGATCCTTTCAAATTAAATAATATCCGTGAAGAACGTCTTCGTACAATGGGATTACATGCAGATGCTAACTATGCCAATGTAAGCCGTATTGAAGAGGAATTAAATTACGCAAAAACTGTGATGAGACGTTTACATTGTCCTGTGCTTGATGTGACTAATAAGTCTATCGAAGAAACGGCAGGGATGGTGATGCAAATCATTCAAAAAAATCGTGTTATGGAAACACGCTAAGTGAGGAGGTGTCATATGAGTATTCGTGAAATGCTAGAAGAACGAGAATATACTATTTTAAGTCCCTATGCGGCTAAAAGTAGAGAATCAGTACGAGACCGGGAGGAAGAACCTGATGCGTATCGAACTGATTTTCAAAGAGATCGAGATCGTATTTTGCACAGCAAATGTTTCCGGAGGTTGAAACATAAAACTCAGGTATATATTGCTCCGGGGGATCATTATCGAACTCGTATGACGCATACCTTAGAAGTGGGGCAAATTGGACGTACCATCGCTCGTGCTTTGCGTTTGAATGAAGATTTGACAGAGGCCATAGCTATGGGACATGATGTGGGGCATACGCCATTTGGACATGTAGGGGAATATGCTCTACGTGATATGGTGGGTCACTTTAATCATAATGAGCAAAGCTTGCGCATGGTGGAAAGTATTGAGAAAGATGGACAAGGCCTTAATTTAACTACAGCTGTCCGTGATGGTATTTTAGGCCATACAGGATCGCATATGCCTGTTACATTAGAAGGACAAATCATACGTACTGCTGATCGGATCGCTTATTTATGTCATGATTTTGATGATGCTTTGCGCGCCCATATGCTACGGGTGGACGATTTGCCGAAGGAAGTGGTGCAAGTCTTTGGAGATACTCATTCAAAAATGATAACTGCTATGGTTACGGATATGGTGACGTCTTCGATGGATCAACCGGTGATTTCTATGTCGGAACGTGCTACAGAAACGATGAACATTTTCCGTCGTTTTATGTTCGAACGTGTTTATCGGGCACCGTCCTTAATTCCAGATCGAAATAAAGGTGACTATGTGGTGAAACACTTATTTATGTATTATAAGGAACACCCTGAGGCCATCCGCCATGAAATCCATCATGAGAATCCCATCACAGACCAAGATATAGTGGACTATGTGGCAGGATTAACGGACAACTATGCCATCAAATTGTTCACAGAATATTATATTCCGAAAGTATGGGACAATTAATATACTTTCATAGAAATGCTGCGCTAAGGCGTGGCATTTTTTGTTTATAAATTTAGGGCGTTTATACCCTAAACTCTTTAAAAATAAAAGTTTGGGGTATTCATGCCCTAAACTTTGTAAATATAAAAGTTTGGGGTATAATAAATAGAAAAGGAGTGATTCTTATGATTCGTAGAAAACAATTAAAAGAACGACAAAATTATTTAGAACAGCTGATTGCTTTTAAAGATACAGAACCTGTTAAAGTCATCACGGGAATTAGACGTTGTGGAAAATCTAGCTTAATGCTGTTAATGCAAGAATATTTAATAAGCGAAGGAATCCCAAAGGAGCAAATTATAGCCATTAATTTTGAGTCATTAACATTTCAAGAAATGTCTTATAAGGATTTATATCATTATGTGAAAAATAAAATTACCACAGATAATACATACTATTTATTTTTTGATGAACTTCAAAAGATTGATCAGTGGGAATTAGCTATTAATTCGTTCCGAGTAGATTTCAATTGTGATATTTATATTACGGGATCCAACTCGTATTTGTTATCATCGGAATATTCGACATATTTATCTGGAAGATATGTAGAAATTAAAATGTATCCCTTATCGTTTAGTGAATTTATAGACTTTCATAGATATAGAATTACAGAATATAAAACACCTATGGGACATAGTAAGAAACGTGCTGTGAATGAGCAAGGTGATATTGTAGAATTAAGTGATTTATTCGATGCCTATATGCGCTATGGTGGCATGCCAGGAATAGCAGATGTAGGTTTAGAACAAGATAAAGCTTTCATATTATTAGATGGTGTGTATTCTACTGTAGTAGTGCGGGATATTTTAGAGCGTGAAAGAAATCGAAAAGGAAGGCAAGTTACAGATGCAGAATTACTTCGAAAAATAATTTTATATTTAGCAGATAATATTGGTAATACTACATCATTTAACTCTATTAGTAATACTCTTGTATCTGAACAGATGATAGTTAATCGTGAAAAACAAGGGAAGCCAGGGAAGCCAGCTAATCAAACAATTGCTGCCTATATAGGTGCATTGAAAGAAACGTACTTATTTTATGATGTAAAACGATTTGATATTAAAGGAAAAGAGTTTTTGCGTACCTTGGGTAAGTACTACATTGTTGATATGGGATTACGAAATTATTTATTAGGAATCCGTGATAGGGATAGAGGACATGCTCTAGAAAATGTGGTATATCTTGAACTATTGCGGAGAGGATACGATGTAGCTATTGGTAAGGTGGATACATTAGAAGTGGACTTTATAGCCACAACTGCAACGGAAAAGTTTTATATACAAGTTACAGAAACAATGAAGGATGAAACTGTGAGACAAAGGGAGTTAAAACCATTACAAAAAATTCCTAATAACTATAAAAAAATAGTGCTTTCTATGGATTTGGCATTAGATGATGATTATGATGGTATACATGTGGTAAGTCTAGTAGATTGGCTACTTTCTTAGTTTGACATTTGTTCCTATTTTAAGTAAACTAAAGATTGGTACTGAAATGTATTAGTAGAGTTTTGTAACTCTTTATTTATAGTGTGAAAGGAGGGCTACAGTGGTTACTGTCAAAGAGAAAATTCTAGCAGCGGCGGCGATAATGATTGAAGAGCAAGGCATATCATTCCGTATGGATGATTTAGCAAAAGCATTGACTATTAGTAAACGTACGTTGTATGAACAATTTCGTTCCAAACATGAAATTGTAGAAACCATTTTGGTCCATGGGGCAGAAGACTTTTACAAACAACATGATAACATTGTAAAAAATAGAAGTCTTACCTTAGAAGAAGTATTAGTTAGATATTTTAAAGTGAAGTCAAATTTGTATGAGGCTTTCAACGGGGAATCTTTCAAAGAAATCTTCTTAGCTATACCGCAACTACAAGAAACTATGAACGCTTTGTTCAAGAAAGATTGGGACTTATTAAAAAACTATTTATTACACCAACAGGAGCAAGGTTATATTGCTCAACATGTAGATATTGATATTATCATTATGATGTTGCAAGGAACGGTACGACGCATCGTGTTCGAAAGCTCTAGCCATCATGAGGATGTATATAGATATATGCCAAAGGTTATTTCAGTCATATTACAAGGTATTACAAATAAGGGTGAAACGAATGAAAAAACAAGCGTATAATGGGTTAGTGGCAGCTAGCTTGGCAGCCCTTGTACTAGTATCTGGTTGTGGTGGACAAGCTCCAGGGCAAGGTCCAGCGGAGGTAAACTCCTATAAAATCACAGCTACTGATACAAATGTACAAGAATCTTTCAATGGTACTGTACTAGCACAAAATTCTATTGCAATTCGTGCTAACGTATCTGGTCGAGTGGTAGAAAAGTATGTAAAAGGTGGAGACACGGTAAAAGCTGGTCAAGCGTTGTATCGTCTCGATGGACGTCAATATGAAGCGAACCTAGCTAGTGCACAAGCCAATGCTGCACGCTCTAGCGCTGCATACCAAAACTCTCAAGTTGATCTACAACGGTATCAAACATTGGCAAATGAAGATGCCATAGCTCGCCAAACATTAGATACACAAGCTAGTGTAGCAGCACAAAATCGAGCTGCTTTAGAAGCAATGGAAGCACAAATCCGCTTAGCAGAAAATAATTTGCAAGATACAGTTGTATATGCGCCATTTGATGGTACATTGGAAATGGATGATGTAGATTTAGGCACATTTGTTACAGCTGGACAAACAGCCCTTGTCACATTGAACTCTACAGATCCAGTATACGTACAATTTAGCATGAGTGAAGCTGAATACTTGGAATATAAAAAGGCACATCGTTCTGTTGATGGCGAAGTAGAATTAAAATTGTCCAATGGTGAACTCTATGGTACCTATGATGACAATCATACTATTGTAAGCACTATTAAAGGTCATATCGTAGAAGCTGCGAAAAACTTAGATAATGGTACAGGTCAGTTGATTTTGAAAGCGGCATTCCCGAATCCAAATCATATGTTATTACCTAATATGTATGCCTCCGTTATTACTAACGGTGAAACAATTAAAGGGGCTATTTTAGTGCCATCTCGCGCTTTATTGCAAGTATTGGATAAAACATTTGTGATGGTTATTCGTGATGGTAAAGTAGAACAAGTACCAGTGACAACAAGTGGTACTAGTGGTAAATACACGATTATTCGTCCTTCCAAAGATGGAAAAGGATTAACTGTAGGCGATGAAATCGTTGTAGATGGCTTAACAAAAGCGAAGAATGGAGCAGAAGTAAAAGCAACTTTATTAAGTAAGGAAGATATTGAGAAAGGTAATTAGGGTGATATTGTGTCAAAATTCTTTATTAATCGCCCTATCTTTGCTATCGTAATCTCTATTATCATTACATTGCTAGGGTTGATTTCTTTATCGAAGCTACCTATCGATAGATATCCTCAAATCTCTCCTCCTCAAGTACAGGTACGTACTGCCTATATGGGAGCTAACGCTGAGGTAGTAAGCGAAACGGTAGCGGCAGTTATCGAGAAACAAATCATTGGCGTTCAAAACATGGATTATATGAAGTCCACCAGTACAGGGGATGGCTCCTATAACTTAACGGTTCAATTTGAACAAGGAACCGATGCTGATATGGATACAGTAAACGTACAAAACCGTGTAGCCCGTGCCTTGGCATCCTTGCCATCAGAAGTACAAACCGTGGGGGTCACCACTACGAAATCCTCTGGTGATATGGCGATGGTATTCTCCTTAGTATCTCCTAATGGTAGTTATGACAGAACATTTTTGAAAAACTATGCTACTAACTATATGATGGATGCCATTCAATCTGTGAATGGTGTAGGTACAGTGCAAGAGTTCGGTGCTGACTATGCTATGCGTATTTGGCTTGATCCAACAAAAATGTCGAAATTTGGTGTTACTATCACAGATGTGAGCAATGCCATTCGCAGTCAAAATAAACAAGCTGCCGCAGGTGCGTTAGGTTCGGATCCAATTGATAAAGATCAAGCTTTCAATACATCTGTAAAAGTACAAGGCCGTTTGTCTGAAATATCTGAATTTGAAAATATCGTTATTAAAAAGGATAAAAAGAATAATTTATTGCATTTGAAAGACATAGCTCGTGTTGAATTAGGCTCACAAAATTATTCTGTAGAGGCTACAAGCTTCTCTAAAGAAACTGGTAATGATAAACCTGTAGCTGTATTCGCTGTATCATTAACAAATGATGCAAATGCTTTAGAAACGATTAGCGCTGTAAAACAGGTTATTCAACAACAAGAAGAAGCATTCCCACCGGATATGCAGGCAAAAGTTATTGTAGATAATACGAAATTTGTAAAAGCTTCTATGAAAGAAGTGGTGAAAACATTTGTGGAAGCATTAATTCTGGTGGCTATTATCGTATACTTGTTCTTGCAAACATGGCAATCTACAGTGATTCCGATGATTGCAGTACCCGTATCCTTAATTGGTACCTTTGCGGCCTTCCAAGTGATGGATTTTACTGTTAATACACTGACTTTGCTAGCCATGGTCTTAGCCATTGGCCTCGTCGTGGATGATGCCATCGTCGTTATCGAAGCCGTAGAGTATGAAATGCGCTACAATGGGTTGAAACCAAAAGACGCGACCGTAGCGGCGATGGAAAAAGTACAGGGCCCTGTTATTGGTATTGCCTTTGTATTGATTTCCGTATTCGTACCGGTAGCTTTCATGGGTGGTTTAACTGGTGTATTGTATAAACAATTTGCCTTAACCGTAGCAGTTTCTGTTATTATCTCCGCATTTGTGGCGTTAACATTGACACCGGCCTTGTGCGGTATCATGTTGAAACCACATGCGCCCAAAGCAACCACTAACATTGTGGGGCGTTTCTTGGAGTGGTTCAATGGATTCTTGGACCGAAGAATTGATCAATATGGTATCCACTTAGCTCGTTGGGCTAATCGTTTATGGGCTACTTGGTTGGCATTAGCTATCTTCTTAGCAGCAGCCTTTGGTATGATGCGTATGGTGCCGAGTGGGTTCGTACCAGCTGAAGATAGTGGTTACTTTATGGTTGCTGTATCCTTGCCACCAGGGGCTACTTCTAGTCGTACAAAAGAGGTACTCACTGATTTAGGACACTTCTTGAATGAAGATAAAGACATGGATGGTACTATTACAGTACCAGGTTTTGACGTCTTGGCAGGAGCGGCACAAACTAGTGGCGGTGTTATCTTTACATCCCTAACAGATTGGGGTGAAAGAACGCAACCAGATCAACAACTTGGGTTGAAGATTAGAAATACTTTCATCCATGGTTCGAAAGACCCACGGGGAACCATTATTCCGTTGAATCCACCATCTATCCCAGGTCTTGGTAATACAGGTGGTTTCTCTATGTATCTCATCAACAAAATGGGTCACAACACAGAGCAAATGAATGCGGTAGTAGAGCAATTTTTGGCTGAAGCTAGAAAGCGTCCAGAATTCCGCAGTATTTATACCACATTCAATACGTCTACACCGTCTTATAATTTTGATGTCAATCGAGATAGAGCGGCTCGTGATGACGTAGCTGTGACAGATATTTATGCGGCGTTACAAGGGTATTATGGTGGCATGCAGTTAAATGACTTTACTAAGTTTGGTAAAAACTATAAAGTTATGTTGCAAGCAGATAACCAGTTCCGTACAGACCCTAGTATGAACCACCTGTTGACTGTTCGTAATGCAGCAGGCCAAATGGTACCAGTTGATACGTATATTACACCGCAGAAAACAACCTCTGCATTTGTGGTAACGCGATATAATAACTTCCCAGCAGTAAGCATTGGCGGTAATACAAACCAAGGTGTCAGCTCTGGTGATGCTATCAAAGCATTAGAAGAAGTGGCGAAAGCTACGTTACCTCAAGGATATACTTATGACTGGGGTGGACAAACTCGTGAGGAAATCAAAGCAGGTTCTCAAGTGTTAATTATCTTTGGGTTCGGTATTGTCTTTGTATTCCTTGTGTTGGCTGCCTTGTATGAATCTTGGAAAGTACCATTTGCAGTGTTATTATCTGTGCCGACAGGTATCTTCGGTGCTGTACTTGGTCCATGGTTATTCAATATGATTGGGGCCATGATGAAATCTACACATTTCTTTGCTTTGGATATTTATTTCCAAATCGGCCTTCTGACATTGGTGGGCTTGGCAGCGAAGAATGCGATTTTGATCATTGAGTATGCTAAGATTCGTGTGGATGAAAGAGGTATGAACTATGTAGATGCTGCTATTGAAGCAGCGAAGATTCGCTTACGTCCTATCTTGATGACCTCCTTAGCATTCATCATTGGATGTTTGCCATTGATGTTGGCAAGTGGTGCTGGTGCTGGTGCTCGTGCATCCTTGGGTGTAACAGTAGTATTCGGTATGATTACGGCAACATTCTTTGGAGTGGCTATCATTCCTATGTTGTTCATTATTATGGAGAAAATGGGATTTAAACGTCACTAGTTAGGCTATGCCGCCTTGTGGCAATTATAACTGAATAAGATAAAGGGAAGAGCACGACATACCCCCTCTCAAACGGTATTTCATAATGTTTGTTCGGGGGCACACCGTGCTCTTCTTGTGTTTGTGTGATTTTGTCAGTAAGAACCGCCACAAAGGCTGCTACACCTAACTGCGTTCCTTAGGGGTAGGGGAAGAGCACGACATATTCCTCCGCAAACTGATACAGTGGTTAGGTTTGCTCCGGAACATGTCGTGCTCTTCTTGTGTTTGTGTAATTTTGTTAGTAAGAACCGCCACAAAGGCTGCTACGCCTAACTGCGTTCCTCAGGTGATGGGAAGAGCGTAACACACCCTTTCTCAAACTGTACAGTGGTTAGGTTTGTTCAGGAGCATGTTGCGGTCTTCTTGTGTTTGCGTGATTTTGTTAGTAAGGGGCGTCACAAAGGCTACTACGCATAACTGCTTTTCTATGGGGAAGCTGAGTTTCCTAATTTATATATCTTATTAGTAAATGAAAGTTTATTTCAAAATATATCAACGATTTGTATAATTTTGTGATATAATGAAAACGTAGAAGAGTCATTGACGTGTTGTTAGGCTCATCTCTTCCTATTACGGGAGGAGGTGATTTCTATGAAATTTTTGAAAAGATTATCTTTATTGGTAAAACTTTTAAAATTAATTATAGATATTTACCATTTCTTTAAATAGAAATGACAAAGCCTAACGTAAACAATAAGTGTTGGCACCACTTATACACGTTAGGCAAGTCAAATTTCCAATATTTGAGATGAGCCTAACGCCTACATACGTTGATGGCTCTTCTTATTTATAAGTTGAGTATACCATACTTTACGAAAAAATACTACTTTTTCCGCTATGTAGACGGTGTCAAGTTTTTGTTGGAAAATAATTAGCCAGCTTTAAAAGAGGGTTCCTCGTTACTAAAGAATCCTGCGTCCACCATGTTTAATTGCCTGTAACCATCCGTTACTTTTCTTTTCTACACCTGGGATTGCAGTTCTAGGTGTTGGAGAATACGTAATATATGAATATGACTTATGCTTTTTCCTAGCAGCTACTTTCACAGAAGATAGAACCTTAGCGGTTTCTACACCACTG
>CAUUIH010000011.1:0-17538 GCA_963545165.1 uncultured Veillonella sp. | reverse complement strand
GCTCCGCCAATATATAACTGTGGTTGCATGTCCAACTCCTTTTCCTCTCAACACGTTTCATCTATCTCTATCCTATCATGTCTGAGGCACTTAGTAAAATTGCCAGGTCCCTCAACCGATTGACCTGGCAATAGTATATATGTAATTAACGGTACGCTACCCGTTTTGGTTGCATATCGTGAAAGTGTAAGCGCTCTTTCGCTGTGGCTTCCCAGTCGGTGCCCGGTTTACCATAGTTGGCATACGGGTCAATGGACAAGCCCCCACGTGGCGTAAATTCGCCCCACACTTCAATGTATTTAGGCTCCATCAATGCCACCAAATCTTTCATGATGATATTGATACAATCTTCGTGAAAGTCTCCATGGTTGCGGAAACTAAATAAATATAATTTCAAGGATTTACTTTCCACCAGTTTTTCATCTGGCACATAGGAAATATAAATCGTAGCAAAGTCCGGTTGCCCCGTCATTGGACAAAGGCTAGTAAACTCTGGACAGTTGAATTTCACAAAATAGTCATTCCCTGGATGTTTATTAGGAAATGCTTCTAGCACCTGCGGTGCATAATCTGTAGGATAGTCCGTATGGCTACCTAAGGCATGAACACCTTGTAATTCTGCTGCATTACGACCACTACTCACGAACTAAAGCCTCCTTATTTTTATAGACTACTTTTTCCAATGCATTGATCAAGAAGTAGCTCACCACACCACACACGAACTGACCTACTACGAGGGAGCTCACTAATACCCAGTACGGAACTGGCAAGAAATAGGATAACCAAATTGGTACAATCAACCCTGGCACAAAGGTAATGATAGGAATCAATACCCAGTTGCCTAAGCCTTGGCGTTTCGCAAGAACGATTAAACCTGTTGTCAATAATCCTACAATAGCTCCACCGATAGCATCGACCATACCGAAACCGCCCATTACTGTATTACTTACAAAGTTCGCAATACCAAAGGCTGGAATCGTAAAAGGGAAGATGGCTGACAATCCATACAGCGCTGTGGCAATACGCACTTGATACTGACCAAAGGCAAAGCCTTGTGTACCGATCATAAGCGCCAAATACATAGCGATGGAAATGGCAGAAATCGTCAATCGTTGTGTGTTGTTAAATTGTTTCATTATAACTCCTTAGTTTTGTTTACAGACAGGAGGATCTCGAACTGTCTATCTAATACCTACTGCGATAAATACCGCAGTCACCTAGAACATTTCTAGGGTTTTAAAAAGTTCCGGGTATTCCAATGTACCATTGAGAGGCTCCGCGTCATGATCTAATCGAATCCCCATCATATGGTCCCGGTCCAATCCTTCTGGTGGTTCTACACCAAAATGATGTGCAAAATCATAGCCTAACCTTGGGTAGTACACATTGCTGCCGTACACGAACAAGTAGGAATATCCCATCTTACGAGCCAATCGTTGACCCTCTAACACAAGAGCTCCCCCTACGCCGTGTCCACGCATAGACTGTGCAACCGCCAATAGTCCCAAGATGAGCACCTCTTGATTGCCTACTTTACCACGCAAGAACATGCCATATCCTGCAATGGCATTGTCGATGACCGACACCAAAGATAACTTAGGAATATACGCATCAGACTCGCGCAATGCTTCCACTAGTTTATATTCTCGTCCTGTACTGCGATCCGCACTGATATAGGCCTCACGCACGAGAGCTGTGACCGTATAAAATTCACGCTTTTTCTCTTCTCGTATAATCATAGTTCCTCCAGTTCATGATGAAAGTACACCAAATGGATTGCTAACCTTTAGTATACCGAATTTCTTCGATAATAGCAAATGCATTTCCCTTATTTCTTAGCTTTCTTCGCTAGTTTCTCTCGTTCTTTTTGCTCTTGTTTTGCCAGTCGTGCTTGCTCCTTAGCTTGCTGTTTCGCCAGTCTTTGTTCCGCTTGTAACTTAGCACGCTCTGCCTTTGCCAAACGTTGTTGCTCTTTCTTTGCCAATGCCTCTTGTTTTCGTTGTGCTTTCTCTAATTGGCGTTGTGCTTGTGTGTCTAACCGTTCCTGTTTGCGCTCTGCTTTTTGCAATAGAACCCACTCTTGTTTTGCCGCTTTCATAAGCGGTCTTTGTTCCTTTTTAGACGCATCCCATTGGCTCCCAGCCATCGCCTCTTGTACTTCTCCGTCAATCGGTTGTAAGGCTACATTTCCTTGCTTCTTTGCCGAAGGCACTACTAATTCTAAGTGGCTTCGCTGAGATGTCCCCTGTGGGGAGGTACGCACTTGTACTACTCCATGATTTGGCAACGCAGACGCATCAATTTGGAAGGCTTCCATTTTCTTTTGGATTTCTTCTTTCGTTAAGGCTGGTTCCAACGCTATTGGAGTCCCCTCATCCGCACCATCCGTTTGTGCTTTACCATGTTTTGCCTCTTCTTGTTCAATTTCATAGTTCATAATGGAACGACGGTTTTCATTGTACAATCGCAATGCCAACATGCGGTCACTTTCATTCATAGTCTCACGACGTGCCACCACATCTGCCATCATAGGGATTAACTCTTTTCTAGTGAAAGCCCGTGACCCTAAGTCCACTCCTTTTGTGTCCGTAATCGCCCCATGTTTCACCAAAGTCATCAGCGCTTGGTATTCCCAATCAGGAGGACTCACTACACCATATGGGTTAGCCTCTGCTTGGGCTACTGTCAAACCTCCAGCCACCAATGCCAATGCTATATAATATCGTAACTGTTTCATATCTATATCCTTTCTATTATCCATGCCGTCCTACATACTGTGATTTAGGGAAATCAACAAGCCACGCTGTTTCACCGTCCGTACGGACAGATACAACCACCGCCGTAGCAGGACCACCACTATGATCTAACTCCTCATCAGACATCTCTATGGACTCCATGGACGCTCCTTCTAAATAGCTTAATACCGTCAACTCATGGCGAATACCTCTGGAACCAATAGGCAGCACATGAGATGTACTAGGATGTGCCAAGACTCGTCGGACCTCATCATAGGTGACAATCCATTCTGGTTGTTCTAGCACTTCATTGCCTACCAAGGGTTTTCCTAGTACGTATACCGCATAGGGTTCCCCAGTGCCAAGCACTTCTGGTGCCCCCACTCCTAAGGCAGTAATCCCTACGGAGGTAGTGCTCACTTTCATATTACTTTCATGGCTACCATTAATAGGCACATCAATACCTAGTCTATTCAATTCTTCTTGGATTCCTTGTACTACAGAGGTCACCACCGTATCATAGTCACCGCCGATAAGGTATTGAATGGCTTTCACAGTGCCTCTAGCACATAGAATTTCCAGCATCGCCACACGCGCTGCAAAGGCCCCCACCATACCATACGGCACGGCTAGCACATCATGTTCTTGCAATCCAATGCCGCTACTAATATCGCTAGCAATAATCCATTCTTCATCCACGTTCAAAGAAAGTCTCGTTATATCACGCATTTCGTTTTCCACCAAACACTCGATTCAATTGACTCACTACAAGAGCTGCCCCTACATAGTTTAACGCATAGGTTAAAGACAAAGGGATAAATATAAATAACACAACCCCCATACCTTCCATCATCCATGCAATCACGGCGAGTCCGACTCCTACGTTAATGATATACCCTAGTATACCACCCAGTACATAAGAAAAAGATGAAGTCATCCGTTTTGCAATATATCCAATACTCGCTCCAGTGCCCGCCATAACGATAGACACAGCCATGTGGATAGGTACACTAAAAGGAAATCCCGCTGAAGCTGCTGTTGCTAAATGTCCTAATGCACCCAGTATAGCACCCGCTACAGGTCCGAGCATCAAGGCTCCTACAAAAGCTGGCGCGGAATCAAGTGCAAGGGAATAGACCCCTACACGAATCTGTCCACCAATAGCACAAAGGGCAATCAATAAGGCATACACCGTAATCGTTCTAATATTCATCATACCCACTCCTAGGGAACACAAATCATAATTTCTATCTTTATTATAGGTGACACTATCGCATAAAGCAATCATTCATGGTCTTTTCATGTGCAACGGCTATACTACTTCTATATCTCTCTTTAAACTATGTTGAAAATACGATACAATACAACTATATGCTAACCTATGAAAGGAGTTCTTATGAAAGTCTTAATTGTTGAAGATGAAGAAATGCTGAATAATATTATCGCCAAACGTTTAAAAGTGGAATCTATGATTGTAGACCAATGCTATAACGGTGAAGATGGATTGGATTATATCTCTACATCCAGTTATGATGTGATTGTAATGGACATTATGATGCCAAAAATGGATGGTCATGCAGTGGTACAACAAATGCGTGCCGAAGGCAATAAAACACCAGTTCTCTTCTTAACTGCTAAAGATGCCTTAGAAGATAAAGTCTCTGGATTAAACCTAGGTGCCGATGACTATTTAGTAAAGCCTTTTGAGTTTGAAGAACTTATCGCTCGTATTTATGCCTTGGCTCGCCGTGGTCGCAACCAAGCTGTAGAAGATATCACGGCTGGTCCTTTACGCATTAACCATAAAAGTCGCTCTGTCTTCCTTAACGATGAACCTTTAACCTTAACAGCCAAAGAATTTGACTTGTTATTCTATTTAGCAAGCAATCCCAACATCGTCTTGTCTCGCCAACAAATTCTCGACCACGTGTGGGAATACGACTATGAAAGCTACTCCAACCTCATCGACGTATACATCAAAGACTTGCGCAAAAAGGTCGATATCGATGAAAGCAAAAAATTAATTCAAACGGTCCGTGGCGTAGGTTATGTATTCCGCACCGAGGAGTAAGCTATGCACTCTATGATCAGTCGCATATACCATGGCGTCATACAGCCTATATGGCATCACATAGAGGCCTTTCTATCACGTGTTCCCTTGGTATATAAAATCACTAGTTGGTACTCTATCTTTCTCTTGCTTATGATTGGTCTCCTGGCCACATTCGTCATTCAATTTACCCACATCTGGGATCAAAACGAAATGCGTACGGACTTACAAAAAGAGGTCATTGAGGCAGCTAATAATCCAAAAAAATACAGGCCTTTTGATGATGGTATCTTTCTATTGGTCTACTCCCATGACGGCATCGTCTTGCGAGGAAATCCACCAGATCAATTCCCTAAAAACGCGCCCCCTTCTTTTGACGGTATAACAGAAGTCAATCAAGACAGTAGGTCTTTCTTGTACTATGATGCGCCTATCCAACATCACTCCGGTATACATAGCTATATTCGTGGCGTTGTGCCTATGAGTTTTCTTGATCGAAAATCAAGCAATATGTTCTTAGCTTTATTACTAGGAGGCATCTTATTTGTCACTATTGCCACCATTGGTGGATATTGGATTATTCAGCGTGGCTTAAAACCGGTGCGCACCGTAACAAGCTTAGCAGAACAAATTTCATTGAAACGAGATTTGTCAGAGCGTATCGAAAACATCCCCCAATCTGGAGATACCATGTATCAGTTGGCATCTACTTTCAACCATATGCTCAGCAGTTTGGAAGAGGCCTCGAATCGGGAGAAACGATTTAACTCAGACATATCCCATGAATTGCGCACGCCTATCGCTGTCATCCAAGCTGAAAGTGATTACGCTCGCCAATATGTATCTTCTCTAGAAGAAGCTAAAGAAAGCTTTCAAAATATTTTCGTCCAAAGTAAGGGCATGGCTGATATGGTGTCCCAATTGTTGGAAATAGCACGCCTCGATAGCTTAACCAATATCGATAAGGTAGCCGTTCCTCTATCTGAGGTAGCCACACAATTATCTCTCACCTATACTCGATTATGTAAAGAAAAGGGACTGAGATTTAGTACTCATATTGACGAAGGCATCGTTGTTCATGGCAATCAGATTTTATTGCAACAAGCTATGGCAAATCTGCTAGATAATGCCTTAAAATTTGCTCATCATGCCATCCATTTTGAAGTTTCCTTAGGTGAGACGATTCATATCTTTGTCCAAGATGATGGCATCGGTATTCCTCCTGAAAGTATCCCTATGATTTGGGACCGCTTATACCAAGTAGACCCATCTCGCACATCAAAAGAAAACAAAGGGCTCGGCCTTGGCCTCTTCTTTGTACAAAATGTTGTGCAACTTCACGAAGGTACCTTAGAAGTAGAAAGCACACCAGAAGTACGCACTGTCTTTGGATTCCATTTATCACTTCCAGAAGAAATGGATTCAGAGCTAGAGGCATAACAAAATATATCCCCTATATGCAACAGAGGAACGTTGACCCACTGGATCAACGTTCCTCTATTTCTATATCTAAATTATTTTGGTTCTTCTATTAAGCGTCCTGCCACATACCGTTTCATGATATGACGATCATCGCCGATATATATCCATCGTTCCAATCGTTCTTCTAAGGTCCGTTCATTGGCATCAAACATAGATGTATCATCGATAACAAGGGCATCTAATTCATAGCCCACTTCAAAGCTACCTACCTTACCGAAGAATATTCCACCACCTTTAGTGGCTAAATAGAAGGCTTCGCTTAAGGTCAATGGTGCATATTGAGTATCTACTTCTACCCATTTCATTTTAGACAAGCCGATGGCTTCCATCAACACTTTCGCCATGGACACCGCATGCCCGCCTGAAATATCTGATCCTAATCCCACTGGGATATGGTGTTCTAATAGCTTCCGAATCGGTGCAATACCACTGGATAAATTGACATTGGAGTACGGACAATGGGACACCATAGTCTGCGTTTCTTCCATGCGATCCATTTCTGCTTCACTCAAATGAATACAATGGGCCATGACTGTTGGAGTCTGTCCCATCAGTTGATGTTCATAATACACATCTGTATAACTTGACGAGGTTGGATGCAAGGAAGCCACCCATTCGATTTCCCCATGGTTTTCCGATAAGTGTGATTGCACTGGCACATCATATTCCCTAGCAAGTTCCCCTAATCCACGCATAAGTTCACTCGTACAGGACGGTACGAAACGCGGTGTAATAATCGGTTTCACAAGGGGGCCAAATGATTGCGATGCTTCTAACCAAGCTTTCGTATCTGCTAACGACTCTTGCGTAGTTTCAATCAGGGAGTCTGGACTATTTCGGTCCATATTCACCTTGCCTACTAAAGCAGATAATCCCGCTTCTTGCAATAGCTCCATCAACACTAAGGTACTGTCCTTGTGAATCGTCCCAAATAGAATGCTACGGGTTGTACCACAACGCCATAAATCACGCACAAAGGCACTATATACTAGACGGGCATACTCTGGATCTTTAAACTTAGCTTCCTCCGGAAATGTGTACGTCTCAAGCCAAGGCAATAACTCTTTATCCATCCCAAGGCCTCGATTACAATATTGTGGTGCATGGGCATGGGTATCTACAAAACCTGGAATGATAAGCTGATTTCCATAGTCAACAATAGGCAATCCCTCATAGGTACTTGGCAAAGTCTCACCGCAATGTACAACTACCCCATCTACCGCTACAATATAGCCATGTGGTATGGCTACCAACTGTGTTGGACTCGGTGTGTGCAGAATATGTCCTTTCAAAATCAATGTGTCTTGCATAGAACCACCTCCGTGTATAACCTTATACAATACCGTATGAAGCCCACAATAGTATGCGTATATAGCATGTTATGTATGTGCGAATTATATCACACTTGATGTATGTCGTCTATCAACTTATAGAATATTGGGGCGATTTCCATGAACTTTCAATACTAAATAGCCAATGAGCATCATCCCTATACCAGCTACGAGGAACACATAGGATGTCCCCCAATAGGTCGCTACTACGCTAGCAAATAAAGGCCCCATCATATTCCCCAACTGTTGCGAGGTAGTGGCAAGTCCGAACACTCGACCACGCACTGACGGATCGGTGTTCACCGTCATAGCTGAGCCAAGGGATGGGAAGATGCCTACAATGAACACACCGATCAGCAATTGTAACACCCCGAACCACCATAGACCAAATGGTAAACTTTGCAATAATAATACGTTTCCAGTACCCAACAGTCCATAGGAGATAACCCTAAAGTATCCTCGCCGTTGTCCATAGGCTGCCCACACATTAGTCATAATCATACCCATTACACCGCCACCGCTGAGAATGGATCCGGCTAACATGGCAGCACCCTCCATAGTTCCTTTTAGTTCGCCCACATAAATAGCCACAATAGGTTGTAACATGAGCATAACAGATTGCACTAAGAAATATAATCCTAAAATATGGAGTAGTATCTTATTTCGTTTTGCCTCTTGTAGGTCTTCTTTGAAAGAAGTGACTTTCACAGGTTCTGTGCTTTCCATAGGTGGTTCTTTCACAAAGATGGCGATGGCGGCGGTAACGATAAACAAGGTAATCCCTGCCACCATAAACACCGGCCGCATTCCCACCGCTAGCTCTGTCAGTCCACCGGTTAAAGGTCCCACGGTATTTCCTAAGACTAATCCCATCTGAAAGATACCCATCGCTGTGCCTACCCGTTCCTTCGGCACCGATAAAGATACCATGGTCATGGCGGCTGGCATAAATCCATTGGCAAAACCTTGGAACGCACGCACCAATAAAAATTGATATTCATCTTGTACAAAGGCGCCCCATAAATAGGACACACCAATTAAAATCCCTGCCCGGATTGCCATCAGTTTCTTTCCATGCTGATCCGCCAATCGTCCCCATATGGGAGCCATAATAGCAGCAATAAAAAAGGAAATAGAAAATGACAAGCCCGACCAAAGGGCTAAGTGTTCCTGTTCCACTCCCAATTCTAATAGATATACGGGAAGGAATGGAATGATCATTGTATAACAAATGGCTAACAGTGACATGCCTATCGTAAGAATCCACACTGCTACCATCCCTGTTTGTTGTAATCGTTTCATGTTTCACATCCTCTACTAACTTCAGATTGTAACCTTATTGTAACACATCTACTACTAAGCCTAACTATCTTCTTTGGACTGGAAAAAATAAAAATAGAGGATAGTTGATGTAGTATCAACGATCCTCTACTCACCTTACAAGTAAGCCTAATTAGATTTTATAGCCTTTTACATTGTGCAGTACTTTGTACAATAAGCCTTGCAATACTTGCATTTCCTCAGGCGGTAACCCAATGTTTGACTCGATTAACTCAGGAATGTGGCGAACCTTTTTCTGTAATGATTGTCCCTTTGCTGTTAAGGTAATCACCATGGAACGCTCATCCGATTTAAACCGTTCACGCACAATGAATCCTTTTAATTCCAGTTTTCTTAACAATGGTGTTAATGTACCAGAATCTAGGAACAATCGTGTGCCAATGGCTTTTAAATTCACCGTTTTTAATTCCCAAATGACAGACATCACTAGGTATTGCGTATAAGTCAATCCCACCTCAGTCAATTCTGGTTGGCATGCCCGAAATACTTCTTTGGCTGCTGCATACAAAGGAAACCCTACATGGGTTTCTAGGTCTAATGTTTCTTTCTCTCTTTTCGCTTTTTTCACTTCAAACGTCCCTTACCCTGTTTAATACTTACACTGAGAAATGTCGGTCGATGACATCCTGTAATGTTAAACTTTGCATGTACTCGCGTAAATGATTTTGTAAATGCTCCCATAATGGTAATGTACGGCATCCATCACTCATTGGGCATGTGTTCACATCGTCCTCTAAACAAGCCACTACCGCAATGGAATCTTCCGTAGCCGCAAGAATATCATAGACTGTATAGTCTTTTGGCTCTTTTGTTAATTGATATCCACCGTATTTACCACGCACACTCTTTACGTATCCTGCCGCGCTTAATCGTGCCACAATTCCTTCTAAATATTTATCAGAAATTCTTTGTCGCTCCGCCATTTCACGAATAGATACGTTCCGATCTACGCTATGTTCTGCTAAGTCTACTAAAACACGTAAAGCATATCGACCTTTTGTAGAAATTTTCATAAATAATACCTCTTCACAAGTAGGATTTATTCCTAGTTTCTATTATATCCATAACACCGAAATTTGTCTATATAGATTGTGTACATATTTAGTACGCAAAATGCATAACTACCACTCACTTTATGCATGTATACAATATTCCACTGCATATTTACACACACTGAAAACCAATGTCACTTCTCTGTGTACATTCTAGCCATTCATTAGATATATTAATATGATTATCTATGTTTTATAATTTTTTTGAATATATTCTAACAAAAAATCTATCCTAATGTGTTTCTCTATGCTACAATAAAAGAGCATTTTATTTAATTATATAGGAGGTTTCTCATGTTAGAACGCGTATTCGCCCTAAAAGAGCGAAATACTACGATCCGTACAGAAGTCCTTGCAGGACTCACTACTTTCATTACCATGGCATATATTTTGCTATTGGCACCCAACTTGCTAGGCATAGCTGGTATGGATAAAGATGCCGTATTAATTGCTACAGCTCTAGGAGGCGGTTTAGTCACTATCGCCATGGGTCTGTTTGTTAATTATCCTATCGCTCTGGCCCCTGGTGTTGGCTTATTGGCCTTCTATTCGTTTACCGTGGTCCTTGGTATGGGATTAACTTGGCAAACAGCATTGGGTGCTGTATTTATTTCTGGTCTTGTATTCCTTGTATTGACATTAACAAAAATTCGTCAACTTATCATTGAAGCCATTCCTTCTTCTTTAAAAATCGCTATTACCGTAGGTATCGGCTTGTTCATTTGTATCATTGGTTTAAAACTATCTGGTCTTATGACCATTGCCTTGTCCTTACAACCTGGTACATTGAATGATATCGTCACAGCCAAAGGTCATGGTGCACCTGCTGCATCAGAAACTTTATTGACATTAGGTAACTTAGGCAATCCAGAAGTTCTATTGTCCCTATTCTCCCTATTTTTCTCTGCTGCTTTGATGGCTCGTCGAGTAACAGGTTCCCTATTAATTGGTGTTATCGTCACGTCCATTTTGGCCTATGCTACAGGTGTCGCTAGTTTACCAGAATCTTTAAGCATTATGGCGATTCCTGACTTCAGCAAGATTGCGTTTATGGAACTAGATATTGCTTCAGCTTTTCATGTAGGTCTTATAACTATTATCTTCTCTTTCACCTTCGTTGAGTTATTCGACTCCATGGGTACCTTAATTGCCACTGCTTCTAAAGCGGGTATTGCAGATCCTAAGAAAGGCGAATTCCCAGGTCTTGGTAAAGCGATGATTGTGGACTCTCTTGGTGTAAGCTTCGGTGCTATGCTTGGTGCTAGCACTATTACAGCTTTCGTTGAAAGTGCCGCTGGTGTTGGCGCCGGTGGTCGTACAGGATTAACAGCTGTCACTTGTGGTATCATGTTCATCCTTTGTTTATTCTTTGCACCGTTAATCGCATTAGTTCCCAATGCAGCTACAGCCCCTGTACTGATCTTGGTAGGTGCCTTGATGATGGAAGCTATTCGTGAAATTGATTTTTCCGACTGGACTGAAGGTTTCCCTGCGTACTTAGTCATCGTGTTGATGCCTTTCACATACAGCATTGCCAATGGTGTAGCAGCAGGTCTCATCGTGTATCCATTGATGAAGTTTATCACTGGTCGTCATAAAGATGTCCACTGGTTTATGTACGTACTAGGCGCTATCGTATTAGCCAAATATGTATTCTTCGATTAATGGATTCTCATTAATATTCAACTAAATAAGTATAGGCATATATGGTATGAATTACATTGCATTCTAACCATATATGCCTATTTTATTGTATCCCTTTCTATCATATGTATATCAATTCTCAACTATGTGATTTTTATCACAAAATTTTATCAACTATCTTTTATTCTCATATTCACCATGCTATAATGTAAACATAAATTGTTATAGAGAAGGAGGTTTTACTATGTTAGAAAGGTTATTCGCACTGAAAGAGCGGAACACCTCAGTTCGCACAGAGATCCTCGCTGGTCTCACCACATTCATTACTATGGCATACATTTTATTACTAGCGCCTAACTTATTAGGATTGGCTGGCATGGACAGAGATGCTGTATTAATCGCTACTGCTTTAGGTGGTGGTTTGGTGACTATGATTATGGGACTATTTGTTAACTATCCATTAGCCTATGCACCAGGCGTAGGCCTCTTAGCATTCTACTCGTTTACAGTAGTTATTGGGATGGGATTAACATGGCAAACTGCGTTGGGTGCAGTCTTTATATCTGGTCTAGTCTTCTTTATATTAACTGTAACAAATATACGTTCACTCATCATTAAAGTAATTCCTGCCTCATTAAAGTTCGCTATCACTGTAGGTATTGGGTTATTTATCTGTATCATCGGTTTAAAACTATCTGGATTAATGACCATTTCCTTATCCTTACAACCAGGCACATTACATGATATTATTGCTGCCAACGGCCATGGTTCTTCAGGAGCTTCTGAAACATTACTAAGCTTGGGGAATCTCAAAAATCCAGAAGTTCTCTTATCTTTATTCGGATTGTTTTTCTCCGCTGCTTTGATGGCACGCCGTATCACCGGTGCTTTGCTCATTGGTGTAATTACCACCTCGATTATCGCCTATGTAACAGGTATCGCTACACTACCAGATACATTGACATTGATGGCGATTCCTGATTTCAGCAAAATTGCATTTATGCAGCTAGATATCAGCTCCGCCTTCCAAATTGGTCTTGTAACCATCATCTTCTCATTCACATTCGTTGAATTATTTGATTCCATGGGTACCTTAATTGCGACCACAGCCAAAGCGGGGATTTCCGATCCAAAAGCAAGTAAATTCCCTGGCTTAGGAAAAGCGATGATTGTCGATTCTCTTGGCGTTAGCTTTGGTGCTCTGCTTGGTTCTAGTACCATTACTGCTTTCGTGGAAAGTGCCGCTGGGGTTGGTGCTGGTGGTCGTACTGGTTTGACCGCTGTCACTTGTGGGCTTATGTTCATTCTGTCCCTATTCTTTGCCCCATTAATTGCTTTAGTACCGAATGCAGCTACTGCTCCTGTATTAATTCTTGTAGGCGCATTAATGATGGAATCCATTCGTGAAATCGATTTCTCCGATTGGACAGAAGGGTTCCCTGCATACTTAGTCATCGTGTTGATGCCTTTCACATACAGCATTGCTAACGGTGTGGCTGCGGGGCTAATCATCTACCCAATCATCAAAGTCATCACTGGTAAACATAAAGAAGTACACTGGTTTGTGTATGTTATGAGCGCTATCGTATTGGCTAAATATATATTCTTTGACTAATTAAGTTCTTAGCCTATTGAATATGAAAGTTATAAAAAGGATTGTATACATGTACTCTATACATGTATACAATCCTTTTGTCATTCCTATTTATCGGGTTATAGGCCAAAATGAGTTGGTGTTAATAGCAATGAGCCTAGTATTTAACTAGGCTCATTGAATTTTAAAGTTGTTCAAAAACTTATAGACAGCAAATTATAGCAAGTCGTCTTCGTACACTGCTTCTTCAAAGAACAATGGTAACAAATCTTCACTATATTCGTTCATGTCGCGACCTGTTTTAGAGAAGACTACAGATGCAGCAAAACGCATTAACTCCGCTTCGTTCTCAGGATTGTTTACAAATTCTTCAATGATTTTATCCATATCTAAATGGCGTTTCATAATGAATCGAGCCAATTTACGACGATTCACTGGATCATTCACCAATTCATCTACATCGATAATATACTCTGGCATTTTAATGGCAATATGCGTATGGATTCCGTCTTCTTTCATAATAACCTCCTAAACCGTTAGTCCTATACTAAACACTATAAGGTGTGTTCAGATCGTACGGACTATGCTCCGTATCTCTAAGCTATATATCTCTATTATACCTCTATAGCTATATATATCTATTATACAGTATTAACCGAATAATACCTACCTTATGATCCTTAGGTTAATATGCGGACAGTCTAGATATAGCTAATGTTAAGCTTTCTTCATCCACAAATACTGTATCTAAGCACAGTCCATGGGCAGGTGCTGTTTTTCCTATGACTTGTCTATTTTCACCACCTATAATGCGTGGTACGTCTTCTAGTTGAAAGCGACCTAAGCCTACATCCACCAAGAAGCCCGCCATGTTCCGCACCATGTGATACACAAACCCATCTCCTAAGACATGGATTCTGACAGTTGTCCCCTGTGGAATGACTTTCACAGCATACATGGTTTTCACTGGATCTTGTACCGTCGTATTATGGCCCTTGAAAGTACTGAAATTATGTGTGCCCTCTAAGGCCTGTGCAGCACATCGCATAGCCTCTATATCCAAAGGTTTGCGCACATGGTAGGCGTAGCGCAGTTGTAGGGGATCTACCACAGCATCATTGTGAATGGTGTATATGTATTCCTTCCCTTTCACATAATTCCGTGGGTTCCAATCCGACGGCAGCTCCTTCGCCTCTCGGACCACGATATAGGGTGGCATATGAGCAATGAGGGCGCGCATGAGATTGTCTACGGGAATCTTACCGGTGGTAGTGAAAGCCACTACTTGTCCTCTAGCATGGACACCTGCATCAGTGCGCGAGGAGCCGTAGATCGTAATAGGTTCATTACAAACCTTCGACAACGCCTCTTCTAAATACCCTTGTACGGTAGGTCCATTCTGTTGCCGTTGGTATCCGCAAAGCTCTGTACCATCATAGGCAACGATGAGCTGTATGGTTCTTGTCATATCTGGCATATGTTATACCCCAAATCCCCAGCGCAATACAGCTAATATAATGCTCACAAGTACCACAGCACCAACTCCATAGGTATCCAATGAGCTATATTGTAATTCTTTCAAACGAGTACGTCCCTCTCCACCTCGGTAGCAACGAGATTCCATGGCTACTGCTAATTCATCGGCACGGCGGAAGGCACTAATAAATAATGGCACTAATAAAGGCACCATATTTTTAGCTCGTTTTACTAAGGACCCTGTGGTAAAATCAGCGCCACGAGATTCTTGGGCTTTCATAATACGATCTGTTTCCTCTAATAAAGTTGGTATGAATCGCAAGGCAATGGTCATCATCATAGCCAATTCATGGGCTGGCACGCCAAAGCGTTTCCACGGGTTTAAGAGTCTTTCAATACCGTCCGTCAATCGAATCGGCGATGTTGTATAGGTCAACAAGGAGGAGAATACGATTAAGAAAATCAATCGTCCTGCCATGAGACCACCCAAATTGAGGCCTTCTCGGCTAATATGTACCCAACCATAGGTAAATAGGTATTCTCCTGGTGTGGTGAACACGTGGATAGCCAAAGTAAATACGATGATGATCCACAATGGTTTAATGGATAGCCACACAAGTCGCACTGGCAAACGAGATAAGCCTAAGCACCCAAAGGTAAAAGCTGCTACAATGCTATAGGTCACCAAGCTGTCCGCAAAGAAGATAGCAATGATGAAGATCATTGTGGCTATAATCTTCGCCCGTGGGTCCATCCGGTGGAGCAAGGAATCTCCTGGAAAGTACTGTCCGATGGTAATATTACTTAGCATGGTGCACCTCCTTGAGATAGTCGTAAATATCTGCTACCGCTTCATGGACATGGATACGGTCGATATTGACAGGAATGTTTCGTTCTGCCAAGGCTTGCAAAGTTTGCGACAATGGCGGTACATCTACACCAGCAGATTGCAGTTTCTCACGGTCATTGCGGAAAATCTCGATAGGATTGCCATCTAATAAGACCTGCCCTTGGTGCATTACAATTAAACGATTTGCCATGCGAGAAATATCTTCCATATTATGGGACACAAGGATAACAGTAATCCCTTTTTCCTTGTGTAGTTTCACGATTTCTCCAAAGATTTCTTCTCGTCCAAATGGGTCCAGCCCAGCAGAAGGCTCATCAAGGATTAAATAGTCTGGGTCTAAGGCAATGACCCCAGCGATGGCTACACGGCGCATTTGTCCTCCCGACAAATGGAAAGGAGACCTCTCTGCATACGTATCATAGTCTAGTCCTACGAACTGCATAGCTTCTCGTACACGGCGGTCTACTTCCGCCTCATCGAAGCCTAAATTTCTAGGACCAAAAGCAATATCTTTCGCAATGGTTTCCTCGAAGAGCTGATGCTCTGGATATTGAAATACCATGCCTACTTTGTGGCGTGTTTGTTTGACTGTTTCTGTTTTATCGACTAAGTCCACGCCATTTACTTTCACAGTGCCTGTTGTAGGATGCAACAGCCCATTCAGATGTTGAACTAAGGTGGATTTACCAGACCCTGTATGACCGATGATACCTACAAACTCACCTTCATGTATAGTCAAATTCACATCGTGTAAGGCCTTTTTTTCAAAAGGTGTCCCCTGTCCATAGGTGTAGGTTACATGTTCTAATTGAATTGACATAAGGCCTCCCCTAGTTCTTCATTGGTAGTAATGCCCTGTGGCATAGTTACCCCTTGTTCTTGTAAGCGCACTGCAATTTCAGACGGCACTGGCACATCTAGACCAAGGCCTTTTAAGGTATCTACATTCATAAATACATCTTTCGGTGCTCCTTCGTCGATGACCTTACCTTGTTTCATCACAATAATGCGATCTGCCAAGGCTGCTTCTTCCATAAAGTGCGTAATATACACGATGGTGATCCCCTCTTCTTTATTGAGACGGTACACCGTATCCATCACTTCTTTACGACCTTTCGGATCAAGCATAGCCGTTGGCTCATCTAAAATGATGCATTTCGGTTTCATAGCTAATACGCCAGCAATGGCGATACGTTGCTTTTGCCCCCCTGATAATAGGTGAGGACCATGTAAAGCATAGTCCGACATATTTACCGCCGCCAAGGCTGCATCTACACGGCTACGAATTTCTGAGGCTGGTACCCCTAAGTTTTCTGGGCCAAACGCTACATCTTCTTCTACAATAGCTGCCACGATTTGGTTATCTGGATTTTGGAATACCATGCCCACATTTTGGCGAATATTCCATATTAATTGCTGTTCCTTTGTATCCATTCCTAAGACGGTAACGGTACCAGATGTAGGTTGCAATAGGACATTAAAATGCTTGGCAAGGGTACTTTTACCACTCCCATTTGTCCCAATAATGCTGACAAACTCACCTTCATGAATGTGAACGCTCACATCTTGTAAGGCATGTACCTCACGGCCCATTTCATCTTGATAAACATGACTCATATGGTCCGTACTGATCATAACTTGTTTCATCTTGTTTTCGGTTTCCTCTCTACGTAAGTACAATTGTTACTTCGTATTACAATCTACTTCATTATACCTTGTAGAGAGGTTTAGGACAATAGGCAACCTCGCCTAGGTTTATATGGTTAACAATATTTTATTTTTTGAAAGCAATATGACGATAGCTTGTAAAGTTCAACCATTTTCCAAACGTATCATTTAGGTTCTTAGAACTTTCAATATCTGCCATAAATTGAGCGTACTCCTCACCGGAATACACTTGGATACCAAAGCCACGACCATTTAACAACGGCACACCTTGGTACGCATACTCACGCAATGGAGCAATGGCTGTAATCACACCAT
>CAUUIH010000010.1:0-19198 GCA_963545165.1 uncultured Veillonella sp. | reverse complement strand
ATGTAAAAGGTGGTAAAATCGGTCTATTTGGTGGTGCCGGTGTAGGTAAAACAGTTCTTATCATGGAATTAATTCATAACATCGCTACAGAGCACGGTGGTTACTCCGTATTCGCAGGCGTTGGTGAACGTACCCGTGAAGGAAATGACCTTTGGAACGAAATGAAAGAGTCTGGCGTATTATCTAAAACAGCTCTTGTATATGGACAAATGAATGAGCCACCGGGAGCTCGTATGCGCGTAGCTTTAACAGGTTTGACAATGGCGGAATATTTCCGTGATGTACAACAACAAGACGTGTTGTTATTCGTGGATAATATTTTCCGTTTCATTCAAGCTGGTTCCGAAGTATCTGCCTTGTTAGGTCGTATGCCATCCGCCGTTGGATACCAACCAACATTGGCAAATGACGTAGGGGCCTTGCAAGAACGTATTACATCTACCAAAGAAGGTTCCATTACATCTGTACAAGCCGTATACGTACCTGCCGATGACTTGACTGACCCAGCGCCAGCAGCAACATTTGCTCACTTGGATGCGACTACAGTATTGTCTCGTTCCATTGCAGAACTTGGTATTTACCCAGCCGTGGATCCATTGGACTCTACAAGCCGTATCTTGGACCCATTAGTATTAGGGGAAGAACATTACTCCGTAGCTCGTGGCGTACAAGAAGTACTTCAAAAATACAAAGATTTACAAGATATCATTGCTATCTTAGGTATGGAAGAATTGTCTGAAGCGGATAAATTGACAGTAGCTCGTGCTCGTAAAATTCAACGTTTCTTGAGTCAACCATTCTTCGTAGCCGAAGTATTTACAGGCAGTCCTGGTAAATATGTGCCATTGAAAGAAACATTGCGTGGTTTCCGTGAAATCCTAGAAGGTAAACATGATGATTTACCTGAAAGTGCATTCTACATGGTGGGAACTATCGATGAAGCTGTTGCCAAAGGAAGGGACATGTTAGGGAAAGGAGAATAATCTATGAGTACCATGCATGTAACAATTATTACTCCTGATGAAACAGTGTTTTCTGGAGATGCAACTATGGTGGTAGGGAAAGCTCTCGATGGAGAGTTTGGTATCCAACCACATCATATGCCTTTAGTGAGCGCCTTGGCGCCAGGGGCGATTCGCATTGACCATGATGGCAAACGTGAAGAGTTTATCCTTCCTGGGGGATTCCTGGAAGTGGAAAACAACTCTGTGTACATTACGACAGCCTCTTGTGAACGTGCATAATTACATAGTGAAGAGATAGAAAAAGGGTTGTACCGAACTACCGTAGAGGTAGTGTTGGTACAACCCTTTTATGGATTTATAATTTATTTAGTTCTTTATTGATGCTAAAAATAATTGGATGCGGCGCAACGCTTCTTGGATAGTTTCCTTAGACGATGCATAGGAACAGCGAATACGGTTAGCACCACAAGTGCCGAAGGCAGATCCTGGCACCACGGCTACATGTTGTTGCTCTAATAATTGTTCGCAGAAACTTTCATCGGATAAACCAGTTTGAGAAATATCTGGGAACACATAGAAAGCTCCTTCTGGAACGGCAATAGGTAGTCCCATGTCTTGGAACCCTTTGACAATCATATCACGGCGCTCTAAATAGTCTTGGCGCATAGCTACTACAGAGTCATCGCATTCGTTAAGAGCTACGATAGCAGCATGTTGTACTGGCGTAGCCGGCGCAACGATGCTGTATTGGTGCAATTTAATGCACGCCGTGATGAACGGTGCTGGAGCGCAGAGGAAACCAATGCGAAGACCGGTCATAGCATAGGATTTGGAGAATCCATTCAAGATAATGGTCCGCTCTTTCATGCCCGGCAAGGAAGCCATAGACACATGGTCCTTGTGGTAGGTGAGTTCCGAGTAGATTTCGTCGGAGATGATGATCAGATCATGGGCTTTCGCAAACTCGGCGATAGGTAATAGATCGTCATAGTCCATGATGGCTCCCGTAGGATTACTAGGGTAGCACATCAAAATAGCTTTCGTTTTGTCTGTCACAAGTGTTTCTAACTCTTCCACTCGAAGCTTGAATCCATCTTCTAAATGGGTCGGTACAGGTACAGCTTTACCACCGCACATGTGAACTTCTGCTTGGTGAGCCACGTAGGATGGATTCGGAATTAAGACTTCGTCTCCTTCGTTTAAGAGTGCCCGTAAGGATAAATCGATGGCTTCACTAGCACCGATGGTAAGCATCATTTCATTTGTACCGTAGGAAACGTGGTAACGGCGGTTATACCATTTGCTGATAGCCTCACGTAACGGCAAGATACCTGCGTTAGGAGAGTAGTTTGTTTCTCCTCGCTCAACGCTAGCTACGAGGGCGTCTAGCACAGGTTGGGGAGGAATGTAGTCTGGTTCCCCCACGCAGAGGGAGATGACATCGTCCATAGCCATCGCTTTTTCCCAAAATTTACGAATCCCTGAAGGAGGAAGTGTTTGTGTCATATTTGAAAGATAATTGTTCCAGTTCATAAGTTGTCCTTTCTGATACATGTTGTATGTATCAGTGTACCACATTATAGAAAAAGAACCTAGTCGATAGAGGTTCTTTTTTATTGCATATAGTGTATAATTGTAGGTATGGCATAGCATTTCATAACAACTTATGTCATACTATAAGAATAGAGAAATCAGATTAGAGAAATCAGATAATAGATTCTCAAACACTGTTGCCATGGCAGTATGGTAACAGACTTTCAGAGTGATAATAACAAGATAATATAGAGTGTATTGTAATGATGGGAAAGGAGTTATCAATGGAAACATTTTCCGTTACCTATGCATTGCATGTTCCTACCTATGAAGAGGCGAAGCAAGTGGCTTGGTCCATACAGGTGGAGCAAACGATTGAATTTCCTTACGAATTATTAGGTGAAAGCGACCCACGCCGTCATATGGTAGGACAATTGCTTTCGCTAACAGAACAAGAAGATTGTTTTTTGGCAAAAATCGCCTATCCTGTTGAGACATCAGGATTTGAAGTGACACAGTTTTTAAATGTAGTCTTTGGCAACTCGTCCTTGCAACCACACATTTGGGTGGTAGACATTGAGTTCAGCCCTAGTTTGCTAGACGTGTTCATGGGTCCTAAGTTCGGCTTAGCCGGCATTCGAGAATTATGCCAGACTCCAACTCGTCCTATGATTCAAGCTGTCATCAAACCTATGGGGACACCCAATGAAGAATTGGCTCGCATGTGCCATGCCTATACCATGGGCGGTGCTGATGTGATCAAGGATGACCATGGATTGACGAATCAACCCTTTTCGCCTTTCAAAGATCGGGTGTCACGTTGTGCCTATGCAGTACAAGAGGCGAATGCTAAAAGCGGTCATCACACACTCTATGCAGCCAATGTGTCTGGGGACGGTACAGATGTGCTAGAACGAGCCCATTATGCAAAAGAAGCAGGTGCTACGGCTCTTATGGTGGCCCCTTCGTTAATCGGATTTGGATGGCTCCATCGATTGGCTACAGATGATTCTTTGAATTTACCGTTAATTGTGCACCCTGCTATGATGGGTGGATTCACATTGCCAGGGACATCAGGTATTTCTGCCGCGATTTGGATGGGTTTATTGCCACGTATCTTCGGCGGTGATATGAATATTTTTGTATCCTACGGCGGACGATTTACGTTTAAACCGGACCTATGTCGTCAAATTTGTGATAGTAATCGTAAAACATTGGCAGCCATCAAACCGTCTTGTCCATCTCCAGGTGGTGGTGTGACCGAGGCACGTTTACCAGAACTAGTGAGCATTTACGGGAAGGATACCATGTTCCTTGTAGGGGGCGATATGTTCCGACGAGGACCCGATTTAACAGAGAATATGAAAGCTTTCATAGATGTATTAGAAAGAAGCTAGGAGACAATGACATTGCAAGAAAAAGAATTAGAAGTTCATGTCGTAGCTAGCGGTAGTAAAGGGAATTGCACCATTATTCGCAGTTCTCACAGTGCAGTGATTATTGATGCAGGTATTAGTTGTCGAAGGATTACGAATGCCTTGCAGGACTTAGAGATACCGAAACATATGGTAGAAGGAATCGTCATTACCCATGAACATTCTGACCATATTGCAGGGGTACCACAAATGATTAAGCAAATGGGCTTACCAATTATCACAAGACCCAATACAGCACGGCGCCTTATGGATAAATTTAGCCTATCTGCGGAGTGCTTTCAAACATTAGGAACGAAGGAAGTAACCATAGGAGATATGGTGCTACAACCATTTTCTACCAGTCATGATGCGGTGGATCCCATTGGTGTCACTTGTTATAAAGGGCACACAAAAGCGGCGTTGCTAACGGATACAGGAATGGTATCTAAGGAGATGCTAACGCATTTGCATGATACAGATTTGTTGGTCTTGGAAGCCAACTATGATGAACAGATGTTGCTCTATGGACCTTACTCGCCAGATTTAAAACGCCGTGTGAAAGGCAATGCAGGCCATTTGTCGAATGTGACGGCTATGAAAGTATTATCAGCCTTGAGACGGCCTAAGGATATGGAAGTCATCTTTGCCCATCGTTCCGAGCAAAATAATTCTCTTCACTTAGTAGAGCAACTGTCAGAACGCTTGTTAGGCTGGTGCAAAACACAAGGTCAAGAAGGCTTTACAGCGTATCATGGAGACCCCAAAGAGTATACTTCTATTGGCGTATCCAATGATATATAAAGCGGCTTACTTTGAAATATAGTGAATGTCTTAGGAGATATGAACGTATGAAATTTTCTATCTATTGTATAGGAAAGTTAAAAGAGCCCTATTTACGAGAAGGGGTGGCGGAATTTGTCAAACGAGTGCAGCCCTATGGTGGCATCACTATTACTGAGCTGCCGGAAAGTAAATTAGGTGATAAACCGAGCCCATCAGATAAGCAAAAAGCGCTCTATGATGAGGGGCAACGGTTGCTAAAATATTGCACTCCGCAATCTTTTGTAGTGCTCCTCGATGTCTACGGGAAGCAGATGAGCTCAGAGGATTTGGCAAAACGAATTAGTGAACTCGAAGTACAAGGCCATAGCGAGATGGTATTCTTCATTGGTGGCGCCTTCGGGGTGTCTGAAGAACTGCGACAGCGGGCACAGTGGAAATTGTCCATCAGTCCTATGACTTTCACCCATCAAATGGTGCGACTTGTGCTAGTAGAACAATTATATAGAGCATGTAAAATTAATCGAAATGAACCATATCATTGGTAGGAAAGGAGATATGCATGGCAAGTGCAATTGAAAAAGGAATTACCTATGTGTCGGCAGATATACAGGAATTGTCTATAGAGGATCCAGAGTTTGTCACACACTATACAACTGAATTAATTGAAGGAAAAGAAGATATTCGTGCCATTGAAGGTGAAATCCAACATTTGGTACAAGGATATGAGGCACTGTTTGTCGAATTAGAAAAAAAGGGACGGTCTAACATATTAGAAGAACGTCGTCATATGGTCCTTGATAGTATACGAGAATATGGAAATGTAACAGATACAATTTGTACAGTATTGGATACGTATGTAGATATGGGGAATATGATTCAACAAATGGAAACATCTGGCGGCAATCCAGCCTATTTATTACATCGTAAACAAGAATTATTAGAACAAAATGTAGAGCTGAATACAATTTTTGACCGTGTAGATTATTACATTTCTACCGTGGTGGATATGCTCGAAAAAGAAACAGAACTTGCGAAATCGGTGCTAGCAGGGGCAACAGGTGTATCTGAAGAAGAAACGGTGCAAATGTTGTTCTTGCATCAAACAGCACTCAGTTCCTGCGTAGACATTAATAAAGCTTTGGTAGAGCGATTGCAATTAATGGTACCTCGTCTAGAAGGGTTACGAGAAGATGTGATGAAAGTGCAAGTCCATTCCGTAGCCAATGATGTAGAGGAACGTAGAAAACGATTGCAAGAATTACGGCAACAAGCAAAAGTCGAGGATGTGACAGATTATGCTGATTTAGAAGGTCAATATCGCCATGCCTATGATGAGGAAGGAAATCATATCGGAACCCATGAAGGGGGCGATGGTGGTAACCGTAAAAGCTTGACTGCTATTTTGGTTGTTACAGCGATAGTCATAGCTATCTTTGCTGCGTATGTATATATGAAATAGGAGGAACCTACTATGACATTACAAGAAATTATGAACAAATATCCAATTACTGTTGGTAAAGATGAACAAATTACAAATGTAGCTAAATTGATGGTGAAACACAATTTAACAGCCATTGCTGTAGTAGATGATGAAAATAAATTGATCGGCATCGTGTCGGAAGGTGATTTATTGTACAAAAAAGTACGTCCTCATGCACCACATTACATCAATATTTTAGGCGCTAATATTTACTATGGTGGCATCGGTGAATACGATGGACAATTTAAAAAATTGATGGCTACTCATGTAGAAGAAATTATGACTACAGAAGTGATTACTGCTTATGCCGATGCAGAAGTAGAAGTGACTGTAGGAGCTATGGTAGAAAAACATTTGAAAAACTTGCCAGTTGTTGATGATGCGTATCATTTAATTGGTATGGTAAGTCGTCATGATATCATGAAACTTATCGCAGAAGAACAAGGTAAATAGGGGAAATAATTGCACGATTGACAACTTTATGATAATATTAAGAATGCAATATTAAAACTTATAATTTGGGTGCAGTATACCCTAAGGAGGAAATAGTTTCATGAAAGCAACTGTAACTGCTGTTGATCAGCACAAGGTATCTATTACAATCGAAATTCCAGCGGAAGATGTGAAAAAAGGTTTTGCACAAGCTGTAAAACGCATCGCTGGCCAAGTTAACATTCCAGGCTTCCGTAAAGGTAAAGCACCTCGTAAAATTTTGGAAATGAACTATGGGAAAGAAGCTATCGCTGAAGAAGCGTTTGAATTATTAGCAGGTCGTGCGTACACAGAAGCACTTCGTGAAAACGAAATCGTTCCTGTTAGCAATCCAGAAATCGAACGTGAACAATTCGAAGAAGGTAAAGATTTAATCTTCAAAGCAACTGTAGTAAAACAACCAGAAGTAACTTTGGGTGACTACAAAGGCTTAGAAGTAGAAAAACAAGATGCTACTATCACTGACGAACAAGTAGAAGAACAATTGAACAATATCCGTAGCCAACAAGCTAAAATGGTAGCAGCTCCAGAAGATGCAACTGTACAAAAAGATGACTTTGCAACAATCGACTTCAAAGGTTTCATCGATGGTGAAGCATTTGATGGTGGCGAAGGTAAATCCTACCCATTACAAATCGGTTCTGGTAGCTTCATCCCTGGCTTTGAAGACCAATTAATCGGCCACAAAGCAGGTGAAGATGTAACTGTTACTGTATCTTTCCCAGAAGATTACTTCGTAGCAGAATTGGCTGGTAAAGAAGCAAAATTTGAATGCCATATCCATGATATTAAACGTAAAGAATTACCAGAAATCACTGATGAATTCGTACGTTCCGTATCTGTAGGTCAAGGTAAAACTGAACCATCTTACAATACAGCAGAAGAATTTGTAGCAGATCTTCGCAAACGTATGGAAGATGATGCAGCACGTCGTGCTATCGATGCATACAATGCTGGTCTAGTGGAATTAGCTGTTAAAAATGCAACAGTAGATATCCCTGAAATCATGATTGAAGACCGTGCTGAACAAATGGTTCAAGAATTAGCTATGAACCTTGAAGGCCGTGGTTTGAAATTAGAAGACTACTTAAAATTCTCCAACAAAACAATTGAAGAATTACGTGAAGAAAATAAAGCGGCAGCTGCTGAAAACGTTCGCGCTGACTTAGTATTAGATGAAATCGCAAAAGCAGAAAACGTTCAAGTAACTCCAGAAGACATGAACTATGAAATCTTTGCTATGTCCCAACAATTCGGTGCTGACCCTAAAGAAGTATACGATATCATTGTAAAAGAAGGTCGTGTATCTATGTTAGCAAGTTCCGTAGCACGCAAAAAAGCAGCTCGTTTCATCGTTGAGAATGCTAAAGGTGCTGAAAAAGCTGAATAATTGCTAATGCAGGTACATGTATAAGAGGTATTAAATGTCTATGTATGTGCCAATCGTAGTAGAGCAAACTGGTCGTGGTGAGCGATCCTACGATATTTATTCTCGTCTATTAAAAGATCGAATTATTCTATTGAGTGGCCCTATTGATGATACGGTGGCGAATAGTATCGTAGCTCAATTGCTATTCTTAGAATCTGAAGATCCAGACAAAGATATTCACTTATATATTAATAGCCCAGGTGGTGTGGTAACGGCAGGTATGGCAATTTACGATACTATGCAGTACATTAAACCTGATGTGTCTACAATTTGTGTAGGCTCAGCGGCTAGTATGGGTTCCTTGTTGCTCACAGCGGGAGCACCTGGTAAACGTTATGCGTTGCCACACTCTCGTATTATGATTCACCAACCTTTGGGTGGTGTCCAAGGGCAAGCGTCTGAAATTGAAATTCACGCTCGTGAAATTTTGCGGTTACGAGAAGAATTGAATGGCGTATTAGCACATCATACAGGTCAGCCTATAGAGGTGATTGCAAAAGATACAGACCGTGATAATTTCATGTCTGCCCAAGATGCAAAAGACTATGGCTTGATCGATGAAGTGTTAACACGTCCATCCTCAACAGGAAAATAAGGAGACAGGGGTTTGAATAAAGACGATAAAGAAAGACGTTGTAATTTTTGCGGTAGAGCAGAAACAGAAGTCGAACGATTGATAGCAGGTCCTAATGTGTTCATTTGTAATGAATGTATTGATGTATGCCAGCATATTATTGAGGAAGACAAAATTGAAGAACTACCGGAAACGTTTGATTTAAACGATATCCCGACTCCAAAAGAAATTAAAGCGCATCTTGATCAATATGTCATTGGTCAAGATGATGCTAAAATTTCCTTGTCTGTAGCCGTATATAATCATTACAAACGTTTGCAACATGATAATGTCATCGATGATGTAGAACTACAAAAGTCCAATGTCCTATTTATTGGACCTACTGGTAGTGGTAAAACATTATTGGCTCAAACATTAGCAAAAATGTTACAAGTACCATTTGCCATGGCAGATGCTACTAGTTTGACAGAGGCAGGCTATGTGGGGGAAGACGTAGAAAATATTCTTCTCAAACTAATCCAAGCTGCCGATCATGATATCGAGCTAGCTGAACGCGGTATCATCTACATTGATGAAATCGATAAAATTGCTCGTAAATCAGAAAATCCGTCCATTACTCGCGACGTATCTGGGGAAGGTGTACAACAAGCATTACTGAAAATCCTAGAAGGAACAGTAGCTTCTGTGCCGCCACAAGGGGGACGGAAACATCCAAATCAAGAGATGTTACATTTAGATACAACAAATATCTTGTTTATTTGCGGTGGCGCTTTCGATGGCATGGAAAAAGTGATCACGAAACGGACTGCGAAGAAAACATTAGGATTTGGTGCAGATATTCAAAAGAAAGAGGAGAAAGATGTTGCCTCTATCTTGAAAGAAGTTGTGCCAGAAGACTTACAAAAATTCGGGTTAATTCCTGAATTTATCGGACGATTGCCAGTGATGGTTACGCTCAGCCCACTTGATGAAGAGGCATTAATTAAAATTTTGACAGAGCCTAAAAATGCATTGACTAAGCAATACGAAAAAATGCTGTCTTTAGATGATGTAAAATTAGTCTTTGAATCAGATGCACTCCGTGAGATTGCGAAAGAAGCCTTAGAACGCAATACGGGAGCACGCGGATTACGGGCCATTATCGAAAAAGTTATGAAACGTGTCATGTATGAAGTACCATCTATGAAAGATGTCAAAGAATGCATTGTAACAGATAAAGCGGTTCGTGGCGAAGAAGAGCCAATACTCAACAAATGAGTCCACGCTGAAGTAATCAGATAGTAAAGGCAAAGAAACTCATTTCAAAGGCGGAATGGGTTTCTTTTTATCATATAGTACTGGGAGGTTCAATGGAAACTAAACCTATGACATTACCGATGGTTCCCCTACGTGGAATTGTTGTATTTCCCAAAGTAGTTACACAATTAGATATTGGTCGCACCACATCGGTACAGGCAGTAAAAGCTGCTATGGATAAAGATCAATATTTAGTGGTCACTGCTCAGAAAGATGAAAATATCGAAACTCCTACCTTGGAAGAATTAGGCAAGGTTGGGACGATTGTTAAAATAAATCAAATGCTTCGCTTACCAGGGGGCGTGGTTCGTATTTTAGTAGAAGGCGTAACACGTGTCAAAGTAGATGAAATTTTATCTACGAACCCTTTTTATGAAGCTGCTGTGACTCCGTTGGAATCCATTCATGAAGATCCAATGGAGGAAGAAGCATACCGTCGTATTTTGCAATCTAAATTTGCCCAATGGGTAGAAGTGATTAAACCAAATACAGACGAAGGACTAGATCACGTATTGGGTAGTTCCGATGCTAGTGAATGGGCAGACCAAGTAGCATTCCTTGTACCAATTCAATTGAAAGTGCGCCAAAGCATTTTAGAAGAATTATCTGTGAATCGACGCCTAAACATGGTTGTAGGCGTATTGAATACAGAGCTACAAATTACAGACATCGAAAACTCCATCAACAACCAAGTTCGTCAATCCATGGAAAAAGCGCAAAAAGAATATTTCTTGCGTGAAAAAATCCGTGCTATTCACGATGAATTAGGCGATAAAATGGATCCTGACCAAGAGGCGGAAGAACTACGGGAACAGCTAGCAAAATTAGAATTGCCAGAAGATATCCATGCACGTATCGACAAAGAGATTACTCGCTACAGTCGTATGCCACAAATGATGCCAGAATCTAATATTTTGCGGAATTACATTGATTGGTTATTGCAATTGCCTTGGAATACCTTGTCTGATGATCGTTTAGAACTAAAAGAAGCTAGCCAAGTACTTGATGGTGACCACTATGGTTTAGAAAAAATCAAGAAGCGCATTTTAGAGTTCCTAGCAGTTCGCAAATTATCTGGCAAACAAGGTGGATCTATTCTATGTTTAGTAGGACCACCAGGGGTTGGTAAAACGTCCCTAGCAAGCTCTATTGCAAAAGCGATGAATCGTAAATTTATCCGTGCTTCCTTAGGTGGTGTACGTGATGAAGCTGAAATTCGTGGTCATCGCCGTACCTATGTAGGGGCCTTGCCAGGTCGTATGATTCAAGGGCTAAAAAATGCAGGTACTCGTAACCCTGTGTTCTTGCTTGATGAAATTGATAAACTAGCATCCGATTATAAAGGGGATCCATCTTCTGCTTTATTAGAAGTATTAGACCCTGAACAAAATAGCACATTCAGTGACCATTATATTGAAATTCCATTTGATTTCTCTGATGTATTCTGGATTACTACTGCCAATGTAGCCGGCAATATTCCTAGACCATTATTGGATCGTATGGAAATCATCGAACTCAGCAGCTATACAGAAGAAGAAAAACTGGAAATTGCTAAACGATACTTGGTGCCAAAGCAAATTGAAAAACATGGTTTACAAGACCAAGGGGTTAAACTTTCAGATGCTGTATTAAAACGGGTGATTTCTGAATACACTCGTGAAGCTGGTGTGCGTACCTTAGAAAAAACAATTGCTAAAATTTGTCGTAAATTGGCATTTTCTGTAGTTACAGAAGGTGAAAAAGCACCTAAAGTAACAGTGAAAAATATAGAGGACTATTTAGGTATTCCTAAATTTGTGGAAGAAGCTCGTGAGAAACAAGCACAAGTCGGTCTTGTGTATGGTTTGGCATGGACTTCTGTAGGTGGTGTGGTATTACCATGTGAAGCAACGACGATGCAAGGTACTGGTAAATTAAGCCTTACTGGTAGCCTAGGCAAGGTAATGCAAGAATCTGGTCAAGCGGCTATGTCCTACATTCGTCATCGTCAAAGTGAGTTGAAATTGCCAGAAAAATTCCATAAAGAACTAGATATTCACGTTCATTTACCAGAAGGGGCTACACCTAAGGATGGTCCGTCTGCAGGCATTACCATGACATTGGCTATCGTGTCTGCGTTGACAGGCAAAAAAGTACGTTCCGATATTGCCATGACCGGGGAGATCACGTTACGTGGTAGAGTCTTACCAATCGGTGGGTTGAAAGAAAAATTATTAGCGGCTCTTCGCTATGGAGTAAAAGAAGTACTCATTCCAGAAGGCAATAAAAAGGATATTCAAGACTTACCAGATATCGTCAAAGAGGGATTAATCATCACTCCTGTGAAAACGATGGAAGAAGTATTAGAAAAGGCATTACTATGAAGAAGAAACCAGCAGTAAAACGCCATCCAAAACCAGTGTATACTAGAAAAGAGCCAATCGGTCCGCGCATTATCGCAGCTAAATATATAGCGTCTGCGGTAAAAGCGGAACAATACCCAGAAGGCGATACCATTGAAATCGCCTTTTTGGGACGCTCTAATGTGGGAAAATCCTCTTTGATTAACTCGTTATGTAATCATAGAGGATTGGCGCTGGTCAGTGGTACGCCAGGTAAAACGAAAACGATTAACTTCTTTAGTATCGAATCAAAAGAAGATTTACCAGATGATATAGAACGTCGCTTTGATTGGTTCTTAGTCGATTTACCAGGCTATGGATATGCGAAAACAGGTGGATCCAACACCAATATTTGGTCTTCTTTCATTGCCAACTATATTTTACAAAGCGAACGGATGATGCTACTATGTTTACTCATTGATGGTCGTCATCCGGAGTTACCTATCGATCAGGAAGCCTTTGATTGGTTGCAGTCACATGGGGTACCCTTACAAATCGTGGTAACAAAAGCGGATAAATTAAAAATGAACGAGCGACAAAAACAGTTAAAGATTATTGAAGAACGATATCCAACAGGGTATCCACCAATTCTGTACAGTTCTTTAAAGCATACAGGTCGTGATCGTTTATTAGCACGTATTAATGCAGTCTTATTGGGGGAAGAGGAATGAGTATTCTTACAGATGCACAAATGAAACTGCGCGTATCTAAAGATTTAGAGCGGGTAGAAACATATTTGCAACAATCTCTACAAACTGGTGCAGAAGATTTTAATGCACTCATTCGTCCTCTTTCAGCAGGGGGCGGCAAGCGATTACGGGCGCAATTGTGTTTGTTGATTGCTTTGAGTGGAGATTCTAAACAAGAAGATAGAGTTCGTATGGCGGCGGCTATTGAGATGCTGCACTTGGCGACACTCATTCATGATGATGTGTTAGACCAAGCAGAAGTACGCCGAGGTGTTACGTCTATTCATTGCACAAAGGGAAATAAAGTGGCCATCCTTAGCGGAGACTATTTATTTGCCAAAGCCTTCGGTATTGTCGCTGAAATCGGTTCCATTCCATGTTTAACCATTTTTTCTGAAATTATTTCTGCCTTAGTAGAAGGCGAATTTATGCAAATGGAAGATGTATACCGATTAGATCAAGGTACAGACCGATATCTATTAAAAACACAAAAGAAAACAGCAGACTTCATTGAAGGCTGCTTGGCATTAGGTGGCATTCTTGGAGGATGGTCAGAGGAACATATTTCATTATTGCGCACCTATGGACATGGCTTGGGCATGGCATTCCAAATTACCGATGATGTAATGGACTACCGTGAACAAACGGTGACAACAGGAAAACCGGTAGGTAAGGATGTGAAAGAAGGTATCTTGACCTATCCGTTACTATCTATCGTAACGCCAAAGAATACAGCTACTTTGACAACGATGATAGAAGAGATTCGGGAAGGAAAGGATACGAAAGAGTTGTTGGACTATGTCATTTCTGCAGGTGGCATCGATCAAGCCTTAGCCCTTGAAGGAATGTATCGCAGACAAGCAGAGATTGCATTAGAGCAATTACCATCTTTCAAAGGAAAAGATATTTTAGAAACTGTTCTTGAGAAATTATCGAACCGTAAGGTGTAAGTATGAAAGAATTTCAGGTAAAAGACTTTGACATGAGTGCCAAACGTCCATCCTTGAATAGTGAGATAGCGCAAAAAAAGCGTCTTGCTCAGCAACAAGCAGAGCAGGACGCCTTATTGCAAGAGGACAACTATACGGAGACGGAAGCAAAACTTATGGCAGAAGCGTCTTCTATGTCCATAGTGGACCATTTAAGTGAACTTCGCATGCGTTTAGTAGTAGCCATTGTTGCGATTATCATAGGTACGTTGGGGGCGTACTATTATGTGGAGGATATTCTGCAAATCTTAGTGGCACCAGCAGGAAAATTATATTACACAAAACCGACAGAAGCGTTCTTTACATATATGAAAATTTCCTTAGTAGCTGGATGTATTCTATCTAGTCCGATTTGGTTTTATCAGATTTGGGCGTTCATTGTACCAGCCTTGTCGAAAGGTGAGAAGAAGGTAACCTTCATGGTGGTGCCTACAGCAGTGACCTTATTCTTAGTAGGTGTACTATTTTCGTATTATTTAGTACTACCAATGGCCATACAATTTTTTATCGGCTTTGGAACGGATGAGTTACAACCTTTGTTTTCAATTGGTCAGTATATCGATTTCGTCATCGCCTTCATTTTACCTTTTGGCATTACTTTTGAACTGCCCCTGATATTGATTGCTCTAGGCGTGATTGGGATTCTTACGTCGGATCGATTACGGCAATATCGGAAAATGTTTATTTTATTGGCGTTCATCATCGGTGCGGCCATTTCTCCAACTCCAGATATGTTGTCACAAACGATGATTGCAGGACCTATGATTTTGCTCTATGAAATTAGTTATGGTGTATTACGATATATTGTGAAAGTATGAAGTACTTCATTTTATTTTCATAATAATTATGTATACTATTATGGTAACTAATTAGTGTGTAAAAAAGGATGCCATATGAAACAAAAGATACTCATAAGTATCCTAAGTATTTGTGCTATTGTTTCTATAGGGACAATTTCATGGTATTCATGTTGTACTGTAAGTGATACAGTTTCCACAACTATAACATCGCCAAATGAAGAGCCCATTACGGTAAAAAAGCTACCTTTGGCTGATATAAAAGTAGTACCTGATTCATCGGGGACAGCTGAGGCTAGTGATGGAACAGATCCCATCTTAGTCGATGCGAAGGGGGCTGTCAATCTCTATAAGAACCAATATCCAACAGCGCAAGTGAAAGGGATAACATTTGCAACGCAAGATGGACGGAAAAGCTACGAAGTAGCGGGTGTGTCCTCTGAAGCTGGTCATAGTGTGACTATTGATGCTACAACGGGACAAGTAGTAAGTACTGCTGTAGAGAGTGCACAAGAATCCATGGTAGAATCTGCAGCCATTGATTTAGGAAATGTCATCAATCCTGATGAGGCTACACGAGTGGCGATTACTATGTTGGGTAGCGATGCTCAACTAGTTCGTTGGGAGCTTGAAACAAAAGGATATATTGCTCAATACCACATGGTATTAATCATGCATGGAGAGACCATGTATGTGACGATTGATGCAAATTCTAGTCAGGTCATCGAAGTGACGAAAGAACAATAAAAGCTATTCATTCCGTTAGGATTGAATAGCTTTTTTGTGCATTATGGTTGTAGTAAAGGGTCGACAACGCCGTTGTCTTTGAAAGCTTGCTCTCTATCGCGACAAGTCCCACAGGTGTGACAAGGTGTATCCCCACCTTCGTAGCATGACCAGGTGAGATGGTACGGAACATGTAAGCGCAGTCCTTCTTGGACGACTTGGGATTTGTTCATACTATTGAGAGGCGCATAGAGGCGTACTTTCTGATACGAACCAATATAAATGGCTTCGTTCATGTGATGGTTGAAATCAGGTCGACAGTCTGGGTAGGCATTGCCGGCTGCATCATCAGCGTGAGCACCGATATAGATCGTCACTTCCTCCTCTGGATAGAGGCTAAGGGCTAAGCTAGCCGCCATGGATAAAATTAAACCATTTCGGAAGGGCACATAGGTGGACACGGAACCGGTGTCTGCAATTTGTTCACCATAGGTGCGGTGATCGATACTTTCAGTAGAAGAAGATAAGAGGGACGAGTTGGAATAGGACATGACCTGAGTTAAGTCGAGTTCATAGTGAGGAACGCCGTAATAGTCGGCAATGGCTTTGGCAGAATCTAATTCTTTTTTGTGCTTTTGCCCATACCAAATGGAAAGGGCGCTCACATTGTCTGTGCCGAGGGTGTCGATGGCCATGGCGAGGCAGGTGGTGGAATCTACACCACCACTGGATAATACTAATGCTTTCATAGAAAACCTTTCATAGAAACAAAAAAATTATAAGTGAGTACTGACATAGAACAGATGATGTACTATAATAGTAAGGATAAGATTGTTATTAAAGGAGATATTATGCGTTTACGTAGAAAACCATGGATTGATGAAGCAATCCTGGAATATAATACATATACTGTACTAGAGAATCACGAAGTTTTCAAGGGAAAATGGCGTGAAAGTTTCTCGGATCCGTCCAAACCATTATACATGGAGTTAGGAACGGGAAAAGGAAAGTTCATTGCGGGCATGTGTGAAGCCCACCCAGAAGCAAACTTTGTAGGCTTTGAAGTGCAAATTGGGGTGTTATATTATGCAGCTCAAAAACTGTATGAACAAAAAGCAGAGAATGGTAAAGTCAGTTTGTTTGATATTGCAGGCATTGAAGAAGTAGTGGCACCAGGTGAGGTTGATCGCTTCTATATCAACTTCTGTGATCCATGGCCAAAGGCGAAACATGCAAAACGTCGGTTGACTTATCATACATTCTTAGATCGTTATGCACGATTGTTGAAGGAAGATGGTGAAATCCACTTTAAAACAGATAATGAAGGATTATTTATGTTCTCCTTGGAGGAGTTTGAAAACTCTGGTTGGACATTAAAAAATGTAAGTTATGATTTACATAGTACGGACATGCCAAATGTGCGCACAGAATATGAAGAAAAATTCAGCGCTAAAGGGCAGCCGATTTTCCGCTTAGAGGCAATTAAGCCAGCTAAAGGAAGTGATACGACAGATGCAGGAGAATAGTAGTTCCCCTAACAAAAATCTAGGTATATTTCAGCAACTTAGATCCCTTTATAAAAGTATTATCAAGCACGATGGACAAGGCATCTTGGTGCCTCTTTTCGGGATTATTTTGATAGGCTTTTTAAATGGCTATAGTGCGACGTATACGACAACATTACATGGGGGAGATAATTGGCAACCATTTTGGCTCCTCTTAGGTAAGCAAGCTTCCTTTTTAGGGGTAGGCGTTTTTGTGGCATGGGCATTCTATCGATTTGATTATCGTAAATGGGGTGACCCTAAGGTACAACGTAAACTGTTGATAACTGTACTAGTCCTCATGGGTATCGTGTTTATCCCATTTCTTGGGCATGGTGCGAATGGAGCCCGACGTTGGATTGGCTTACCCTTAGGGTTTACACTACAGCCGTCGGAGTTCGCCAAATTAGCCGGCATGCTTTGGGCAGCGTACCGCATTGATAAACAAGTAAAAGCACGAGGCATTATGCATTTGTTTGAGCCACATGAATGGGGTCAATCTAAGGGCTTAGGTTGGCTTTGGAAAGTGTGGGCCTTCATGACTGCTAAAATGAATAAATTATGGAAACAGGTTCGAGGAACGCCAGGCAAATTACATCCCAATTTTCTATTGCCATCGGCCTTTGCAGTACCCATTCTATATGCTGCGATTACCATGAAACAACCAGACATGGGAACAGCAGTTCTGATTTTATTATTTCCTGCAGTCATGACATTTTGTGTAGGGTATCGAAAATCGGACTGGAAATATTTGGGGATAGTATTTTCTATACTCAGTGTGATTGCGTATATATTGATTCGCTATACAGAATATCGTAGGTTACGTGTGGTAGCCTTCTATGATCCATGGTCGGATACGACGGTGAATGGATACCAAGTCACGCAAAGTATACTGAGCGTAGCGATTGGGGGATTCTGGGGAGAAGGATTTACGCAAGGGATTTCTAAATATAATTACTTGCCAGAAGCTCATACAGATTTTGCCTTTTCTATTTTCTCTCAAGAATTTGGCTTCATAGGCGTTTGCTTGGTAGCTTTTTTATTCCTATGGTTTACGAAATATGGTCTGTCCATTGCTCGTCAATCGAGAGATGTATTAGGTCAAATATTAGCGATAGGACTTACATTTTTTATTACTATTCAAGCATTTTTTAATATTGCTATGGTGGTAGGCTTAGTGCCAGTAACAGGGGTTCCTTTGCCATTCATTAGTTATGGCGGTTCCTCGTTGGTAACGAACTTTGCCGTAATAGGAATATTATTAAATATTGCGCGGCGCAATGAATATGCACGCAAACAAATTGGAACGACCCGTCATTTACCATCCATTGGTGAAGAAACACGGCATCGGTTTCAACCTAGGTCTTAATGTTTTAAGTGTGATTCACACAGAAAGAGATGCACCATGAAAGATTTTATTGATGTTCACGAACGCCCGTCTTTCGCTAAGTTATTACCACTTAGTTTCCAGCATTTATTTGCTATGTTCGGGGCCACAGTATTAGTACCATTCTTGTTGAAAGTTGACCCAGCTACGTCCTTATTCATGAACGGTATTGGTACTATTTTATACGTATTAATTTGTCAAGGAAAGATTCCTTCCTATTTAGGTTCTAGCTTTGCTTTCATTGGACCTGTAAGTGCTGTCGTAGCCTCTGGTATGAGCTATGGAGCAGCCCAAGGTGGTTTTATTGCCTTTGGTGTGGCATTTATGCTATTGGCATTATTGGTAAAATTCATTGGTATCAAATGGATTGATGTATTATTCCCTCCAGCAGCGATGGGCGCTATTGTTGCCGTTATCGGTTTAGAAGTAGCCCCAGTAGCTATGGGCATGGCAGGCATCATTGGAGATCAATGGCAAACATTTGGCATGACTCATGAGCAAGCGTTATTCTTGTCTATCTTCTCCTTGGCTGTGACTATTTTGGGTACTGTATTGTTCCGTGGGTTCTTTGCAGTAATCCCGGTGTTAATTGGTGTTGTATCTGGTTACGTAGCAGCGGCGATTATGGGTGTGGTAGACTTTACAAGTGTTGCCAATGCGCCTTGGTTTGCATTCCCTCAATTCTATGAACCAGAATTTAATATCAATGCTATCTTAA
>CAUUIH010000009.1:0-19697 GCA_963545165.1 uncultured Veillonella sp. | reverse complement strand
TTTCCCCCTTGGATAATTAAACCGCCGAATGCCTCACCAAAGCATATATACCACGCATTTTCGTTCGAGAAATCAAATCTAACCCCTTTAGATTTTAGTATGCTAGGAACGTCTATATTAACGTCACCGATAAGCGCCTTAACTACTGATAGTGTAGGGGCTAGTAACGTATTAGAATCTGACTTATTGTTTGTAATCAGTTTAATCAGTTCAGTGGCATCGCCTTTTGTTACGTTGATGCCATCGTTGTGTTTGGAAACGCCAGTGATGACATTATCCCAATCAGCATGATATTGCCAGCCAGACCAGGCGTTGTAGAACACACGAGTTGCTTGTTTAATTGCCTTACCTTGACCATACGAGTAGAACGTTTGTGTAATAACGTTTCCATCGTTTTTTTCAACCACGATTTGGCCGTATGGATAGATTTTGCTAGAGCTTGGCGCATTCGCCCACCCTAGTACACCTGCGTTGCATTCATAAATGCCAGGTTTGACGAGGTCATTCCAGTTGCGAATGTTGCTTGGAATTGTGGATCCACCTGCGTACTTCTCCAATCCATGAGCATTAGTATCTGCCTTATGCGCATTGATTAGGCTTTCCACATCTGCCCTAGATACCGATACTCCTAAATCAATTTGAGCTGCTACATTTGTTGAATCTCCCACTCCTAGTGCAACTTGTAAGGATTGCATAGGAATAGGGCTATTTTTATCTGGAATATATGACGTTAAGCCACTCGCATTAGAATATGCAATTAACTTTTCTTGACCGCTTTGCCCGTTTTTTGCATAAATACCTACTTCTCTCCAGTAAAACCCTGTATTTACTCTTTTATTATCAAACTCAAACTTGAATACTCTTGTGCCATTTTCGCCATTTGACATATTTGTAAGGCTTACATCTAATTTGGGACTAACAATATTTGTCATTCCTTCAATTGATGATGTTAAATTGCCATCGCCTAATATTGCCTTAGTAACGATCAATTGGTCACTTTCTCTACCGCTAGTAGATCGTATAATCATTTGGTTGCCTTGCTGTGTTAGTCGCAACCCTGGAAACTGTGCCATGATTACCTCCTTTAACTAATAACCGTATTTTCAGTGATCGCCAATGCATTCACTGTTTTTAATTCTAACGAAATCACTTCATTGCTAAGTGATGAGTCAAAGCCAATATATGTGCTTTCCGAAATGCAAGGAAATATACCTATTTGAATATCATGTGATAAGCTTGATACTTCAATTGTTCTATAAGCAATGTGTGCTGGCTTGTATGTGTCAATCGCTTCTTTCATTTTCGCTAAATCAAAACACATTTCCTTATTAAATTCAAGGTCCATCGCATAATGCTCATTGAATAAAGATATTCTTGCGGATTCATCTGAAATGTATTGATTGGCAATATATTCAAGAAATTCTTTAGTGCTACTAGAATTATGATTCAATCGTTCTATGATTCTCGCTCTTCTTACATCAATACCATCTGCAGATGTGTCAATTCCGATGAATGTATCCCATAACTTTATACCGTCAGTTGCATTCTGTATGTTGAGTTGAGCCAATATTTTCAACAATTTAACCCTAATTCTTTCATGCTCACGACTGTCCGCATCATTTGTTGTTTTGAACAATTCATCTTTTGTAATAAAAAACGGTAGATACTTAAGTATATCTACCGTCTTCCAACGAATAAAATTATCCATTGATTGTCACCTCATTGACTCGTGGGAGTTGATCATCTGTAATTGTGATATTAGTTGTGCCACCATTCACTCGTAAGTCGGAATAATCAATAATCCCTGTTTCTGCATTGGCCAATAATGCTTTCCCTATATTGGCATAGGAAATGTAGTTCATACTAAATGTTTGGCGTTTAAACTCTTCATTCAGTATTCGTTTGACCGCTTCATTGTTAGCTTGTCCTTTTGTTACCCTAAATGAGATGTTTACATTCATAATCGTTGGTGTAGTCACTGTTACCGTAGCACCAATTGGCGCTTCTTTTGCAATGACTGCTTTTACTCGATCTAATAACGATGTATTTGCAGATTCGTTATTCACATCTACTAGTAGCACCTTAACCGTTCCAGCACCATTCCATAGTGGTAATACTTTTACTTGCCCTACACCGTTGACGGATTGAGCCCATTGCATGTAATGGTATACATTACCGCTGGTGGCTGGCTGTCGTACTTTGAATAGCAAGCGTTGTAGTAAATCCGTATCGTTTTCTTCATCGAATCCATCATAGCTTACTTCTTCGTTTATTAGTGAGTTTAATACATCAACGTTTGTAATAATCTCCGTAATTGTATTAGCATTCACATTACTATCTTTACCAATTTCTTCGGATTCTACATTTGCTATTGCATCACCAGTATTTCCAATTGTTACCGTTTCAATAGTTTGAAATAATTTGCCTTCTGCCGTGCCTACTGTTACACCTTTAGGCACTATAGTTCCTGCCACACCTGTTAGCTTAACTACTGCTTTTGACTTTGTAGCCTTCTTCCTAATTACTCCATGTGCTTCTGCATGCATGGTTAGATACTGCCCCCACGATGTTTGTGGAAATGCTGCATCCAGTATTAATTGCATTTCTGCGTAACTCTTTTCAAACTCTACCGCATTAGCACTAAGAGTATCAAAAACGAATGTGCCCTCATGTGTTGATATTCCTGCCGTATCTATTTGTTTGAAATCTGTAATTAATCGTTTTAATACATCTTGTCTAGTTTGAATTTCAAGCATTATACCTCCACTCCAATTGTTATATGTCCATATATAGTTTGTAATCCAATATGTAACACTACTTGCTTATGTTCTTGTATGAAATCCACTTCTTCTACTTCTATAATATAAGGATTTACTAATAGTGCTTCCTTCACATATTCAAATAAGTCGAAGTGACTGATAGAATCATTCGTAACCTTGCCTATAAATCGTTCTAATTCAATACCATAGTCATCAAAGTATGCTCTAAATCTATATCGTTCTACTCTAAGAGTTTTCCACACCCATATTTCAATCGCCTTATTTCCTGTTACAATTTTGGGCTGTTTATCTTTTCCATAGATGAAATTATCTCTGGCGAAATCCCAAGCATATTCCTTACATAATGGTAAGTTTCGTTGAATGTCTGACGTAGCAATTGTGCCACCTTTAATAAATGGATTAGCCATTGCCATCTAACCTCCTGCACTTACCATATACAAAGTATTGTTCTGCTGTAGAATTATCATCTCCTACAATAGGAATTAACATAACCTTATCGCCTACATTCCATGTATCAGTCATAATCCGTGTTTTCGTATAATCATTATGAATATCATGCGTGTGGCTTTGGTATTCAGCAGCACCTACTCCACCTGCACGTGGTTGTGTTTCACTAATAATATGGCCTTTAGATTCTCTATAGTGTCCTTGTAGCCAATATTCATCGACCCATAAGAATGCCGTGTTTAACTCCATTCCATTATAAGCAACAACTAGATTAGGTGGTGGTGATACGATAGTTCCTATTCCTGGCATAGCCTGTCTTCCAGCTGTTCCACCAATATTGTGTATCAAGTCAATTACCCCTAAATAAGGATCATTGTTTTTGCTTGCCATTTGTATCTCCACCCCCTTGTTCTTCCATGTATTCTAAAGTTAAATCCATTGTATGTACATTTCCTTGGAATCTATGTGTATCGCTTTTAATATAGAATTTCCCTTGTAGCTGTTCTTCCTCTACCATAATTGAATAACCCGAAATGCATTGAATGTTCCCTAATACTGATATGCTGGAATCGCTCTTTACACCCTTTGGTTTTGCCTTGGCCATAGAAATATTACTAACAGTACTTCCTTTGGGCTTTGGCTGATTCTTGTAAATATCTTGGAAGATTCCATATCTTTTAATGGATTCCTCATCACTATCTGCAGATATTATATTCCCAGATTCATTTACAGTTTTTACACGGTTCACGATATCTTCAATTGATTCTGAATGTGAGGAATTTATGACATTGTACGAATCACTGGCAATAAATCCATCTATCAATGTTCCTTTTTCTACTAAATGTATACCATCTAGTAAGTGCACTGCCATAAATTCTTTCCTTGTATCTGCCTTGATATTTTCATATAGAGTTTTCATGACTTCGGTGCAGCTTTTGCCATCTGCCACAAAATTAACGACTGTGCCTATATTGGGTAATTCTGTAAATGGAATCTCTACTTCTGCAGATAATCTTCTAAATGCATCGATTGCCTTTACCTGGTTGAATACTAAATATACCTTTGATTTTGCTAAGTAAATCATAGGATCGTATGCAGTTATTGCCATAGTAAATGCATTAGTATCACGTTTTCTAAAGAATACTCTACCTTCAAATATTTTATGCCCATCGACCGTGATTGAAACCTTATCTCCTAATTCTATTTGATGATTGTAGAAACTCAAATCTTTAGGATTATATGCATAGGTCAATTCAACTTTTCGTGCCGCTTCCTCTTGACTTCCTGACCAGGTGAAAGACTCTACTAAATGGGTCATATCATGCGTGTGGCCATCATATGTAACGTGCTCAATTAAGGTGTTCATAATGGTATTACCTTTCCTTTAATTGTTGCGCTTCTTTTACTAACTTTTATGGCGGCATTGATTGGATTTACTCCATTTTTTACCATGGCTTTATAGGCTTTAATAGCCTTCTGCCCTTGTTCTGCAATTGGCATCACTTTTGATACCATTTTGTTTGCTGTATCAAGTAGGTGATTTCCTTCATAAGCAACCACGTCTTTTTCTTCTGGCGCTTCTGCGATACGACTGTACAAGCCTGTTGTGTCATTCTTTACTTCGGATGTAGGCCTTACGTATCTGTATTCTTTCAAGGAAATACTATAGTACACATCACTTGTTCCATCATGTTCATCATAATTAAATGATTCTATTGTGCACGGCATTGAAATCGCCGTGTTAGAGATAACTATCTTGCACGGCTTTTTCATAGTTGCAAATCGTTTAATTTTCCTCACTAAATTGTAAGGCATCGTATCATTTGTTTCTGACCATTCATACTTTTGTGCAGGAAAAAAACCATCAAACGAAATAACCTCAAGCCCTCTATTGCCTATCATATTTATTTCACCAATGGCATTGATTTCTATTGTGCTATTCTTGTATGTAATGCCTGCTTTAAATGATTCGGGTGTCACGGGCATGACTACTTTTTCACCTGCACATGATAGAGTGAATGTACAACCTTGTGGGAGTTCTTTACCACCAAAAAAGGATAGGACTGTATCATAAAATGACATTACACGGCTCCTTCCATTTTATTAATCGACCGAATCGACATTTCATAATGAATGTGCTCCATAATTTCTTTTGCCAATTCTTCTACACTTTTACCATCATTACGTACATTTAGATTTTGGATGGTGAGTTGTAATCCACCTCCACCGTTTCCACTTCGTTTCCCTTGATCGTAAGCACTGCGTAATGATTGCTCGTGTGGAATCACTTGAGAACCACTAGGTAAATTGATAATTTCTGCACCTCTATCGTGGACCATGGCGGGACCACCACCCCAATTGTCTGTACCACTATATAATAGTGGAATGTTTAATGGTCCAAATGATTTTCCACCAATTCCAGGAACCCAATCTGGTGTTGTAAATGAAATGCCGTTGATAGATGAAATTAAACTATTGATAGAAGCTCTAATTCCTTCAATTACTCCATCTAAAATACCTGTGATTCCTGTAATAATTCCTGAAAATACACCTACAACTCCGCTCCACGCTAATGCCCAATTACCAGTAAATACGCCTGTGATAAAGTCGATGATTCCGCTCAATATTTGTGAAATCCCGTCTATAATGCCTGTAATGGCAACCACTAACCCTGTAAGTATACCTTCAATCGCTGATACGGCAATAGTAAAGCCTATCACTAAGTGGCCAATGGCAACGGCTAATGGTCCACCTATAATTACAGCAGCAATAGCACCTACTGTGTACATAATAAAATCTAATACTGGTGATAATACTTTTCCAATTCGTTGGAAGGATGCCATAAGTCGTTCTATGCCTTTTCCAAATGTATCAGCTAGTTTTGCCACAAATGGTTGTAGGTGGCTCCATATTTTAGCTACTACATCTCCAATATATCTAGCTAATCCCATGAATCCTCGACCGAACGATTCTAACACTGGTCTTACTGTGTCCCAATTCTTCCAAATTGCTATACCAATTAATGCAATGGCACCCACTGCCAACCCTACGGGTCCTGTGAATGCCATTGGTAACATTCTAGCAATCCACGGAATTACTCTTCCTGCAACACTACCTAATAGGTTATACGCCTTAGTTATACCGTGAATGGATGCCTCTAATAATTTGTTTTGAATCGGTGAACCCGCTAACACCTTGCCAATATCTGCATACACACGCATTAGACTTCCTACACCGCTTACGACTGGCCCTAATATTTTCGTAAGTGCCGTAAATCCTACAACACTTAGTCCAATATTCACAATCATATCTTTTACTGTTGGATTTAATCCTTTGAACCAAGTTGCTAATTCTCCCAATGTGTTGGCTACACTCTTGATTTTAGGTTGTAATACCTCAGCAAATGCAATACCTAGTGCTTCCACTTTGCTAGCTAGGTCTTTAAACGTACCTAACAATGTTTTTTTCATTAAATCTGCTTGCTTCTTGGATGAGCCACTGGCTTCATCCATAGCCTGTCGTAATTCGTTATACTCTTCGGTACTAGTATTTAATACAGCTAATAAGGCAGATGCAGATTCTGTGCCAGCAATATCTCCAGCTAGTTTAAATTTCTCTGCCTCTGTTAGCCCTTGCATTTTCGAGCGCAATTGATCATATACATTCCCAAGTCCTATAAATTTACCACTACTATCTATGGCATTAACACCTAGTTTAGCTAGTGCTTCGCTAGCTTCTTTTGGTGGGTCTACTAATCTACTCAACATCATCCGTAAGGAGCGCCCGCTCGTACTCGCCTCAATATTATTATTCGACATAATGGCCATAGATGTGGCAAGTTCTTCTACTTGTATTCCAAGTGCAGCAGCTGGAGCACCTGCGTATTGCATGGCTACTCCAAAATCTGCCATTCCAAGTTTTGACTTGTTCGCCGCCATCTGAATTACATCCGCCATGCGTTGTGAGTTCTCAGCTACATTACCAGTCATAAGCCCCCATGTATTCAAAGCTCCAGCAACAACATTAGATGTGACCTCTAGTGATTCTCCCGAGGCCACTGATGCTTCTACAATTGACGGTAGAGTTCCCATGATTTGGTTTGCATTCATACCGCTAGCGGCTAAACCGTCCATGGCAACGGCTGCCTCTGTTGCACTAATAGGAAAATCAGCGCCTAAGCCTTTGGCAACATCACGCAATCGTTCTACTTCCTCTGCCGTAGCACCTGCTTTTGCCCCTGCCGATGTAACGGCGCTATCAAACCCTACAAAAGCATGAACTGCAGCAGCTCCTGCACCAACAATAGCAGCACTTACAGGCATTAGCTTATCCCCAATGCCTGTAATACCTTCGCCTACTTTTTGCACGCGCCTACCTGCACTATTCGCTGCTACTGCCGTATCCTGCATCCGTGCGTTAATACCTGAAAGCACGGATGTAACGCCATCTTGAAGGCGCATGACTAAATCTATGACTTTACTCATTATTCTTCCGTGCCTCCTCGTATAATCTTATTTCTTCATCAACAAAGGCACGAAGAATTGTTTTTTCCCCATGCCCCATTTTAAATACATCCGACGGCTTCATATGGTGATTGGCAAATAAATAAAATGCCAAGTTCATATCACCATCGGATGTTATTCGTTTTTTGCTTCTTCAACAATATCCTTGACCGCTTCATCACTGTAGCCAGATAACTCAAATACTTTTGTTGCCAATAAGTCAATCTCGCCTGGCTTGAATAACTTTTTGATGCAGTCCAACTTATTGGTAACTCCAAATTTTTGGTGTAAATCACGGTCACTTAAATCTGGTGTCAAAATCGTTTTAGATAATACGATACATGTGAACTCTCCATTATCTACCACTTTATGTTTTCCCTTACCAGTAGTCGCAAAATTACGCGCTTCCTCAATTTGTTGGAATGGTAATTCTTTTAATTCGACAATAAATGGTTCACCCAATAATGTTGTTAACCGTGGTACCTCTAATTCTGCCTTAGCTTCCGTTGTGATAACCCCAATATCTGCAGATAATAATTTTTCTAGTAAACTCATGTCTATTCTCCTGTTGCCATATCAATAATATCAAAATCTGTAAATGTGAAATCTACTGACTCCTCAATAATGCTTCCTACTTTCCAGTTCGCCAAAGTGAGGGAATCAAATGTCACATCATAGATGCTAATCGTTTCTACACCTACCGCATCAGGGTCATCCAATTGTGCCACTACGTGACATACTGTAGCACGACCCTTCTTGATGTTATCAGCACACTTTTTAATTAATAAAGAGGATACTTTGTTCATGGTAATGTTACCAGTTCCTTCGTAACCTACATATTTGTACTGTTTTGACATCGTTTTTGCCTTTTTGACTTCTTCTTTTGTTAATTTGATAACAGCTTTAAAGGCTGTGACTTCTGCAACAAGGTCTCCATCAATCCATACTTGACCGTGTGACCCTGTCATGACCTGTTGTGGTGCAAAATTCTTCATGGTCCCTCCTTATTAAATAGAAATAGGCAATTGAATGTCTTCCATTGCATCTAATGGTCTTACTTTTGCTTTTAAGAATACAATTTTCTTCGTATCCAATCGTTTCACTTCATCATCGGACATTTTCGCCAATTCTTCTTTAGTATACAAACCATGTGATAATTGATATGTGCGAACCGCTTCCGTATCAATTTCACATGTGCTGTATCCTTTTTGAAGTAATCGTTCGTTTTCCAACTGTTTGAAGTATCCCATGATTGCAGAAATCAATAAGCATTTGTTCTCATAGTCATTGGTATATTTGCCAATGTATGAATCCTCTGCAGTCTTCTTAATGTCATCATACATCATGTCCATGATGTCTACGATTTTCATCGTTTGGAATCCTTCTAATTTTCCTTGGCTTGTTGTAACTAAGGAGTTAACAGCACGGCTCATTTTGAACTTTTCACCATCAAACCAAATGAAGAACTTCCCTTCATTGACCATTTGGTTCATTTCGTCTTGTGTGTAACGATCACAATCAATGACCTCATTCAATGGTGCGTATGTGGCTGATTGTGTCATATTAGTGCCTGCAATAAGCCCTGCGATACGTGCCGTATATTCTGCTGGCTTATATTCTTTATCAGCTGTAATAACTTTTGTATTAGCAAAATTTACGACCCCTTCAAAGTCTCCATGATAATTAGGTAACACTACTTTAACCTTTTTAAATTTATTTTCTCGTGCCGTTTTTACCCATGTTCCTAGGTATTCCAATTGTGCCGTTTCTATTGTTGGAATCGCCAAATAATCGAATCGTTCCGTAAGCATTGCTTTTAATGGGTCTTGGAATTTATCTGCACCACCACCTTGTACAGTTTCCATCATATATACAACAATCTTTAACGGTGGTTTATTGTATCCTTTCAAGGCTTTCAAAATATAATCTTTGTTCTTTTCACTCAATTCACCTGGAATATCATCTACCGTATATACGATAAACGGATTTTTCAAGGCTTCATGTTCATCTGTTTTTTGTCCTAATTTAGTAATTGCAATTTTTGTATCTTCAAGAATTAAACCAACAATACCACGTTGTGAGCGTTGAATTGCTTCTATTCCTGCTTCTACAAATTTGACAACTACACTAGGCATTCCTAATTTTGCCATTTTCTTCCCTCCTCAAATTCTACTTCATATCTTACTTGAACGGTATCCATTGATTCTCCATTCTCTGTTTTTTCTTCAAGAACTCCCGTTGTATCCATGTATGAAATTTCAATTGTGAATTGCATGATATCCTCATCTTCACCAATTCTATCTCCGTGAATATCTGTGACATCGAAATGCCTATCCTCTACATGTATTCCTCGTTGGAATAATAGTAAGAATCGGTCAGTCATCTCCATGTAGTGTTCTTCGTTTTTGTTTTCTTCATCAGGAAAGTACGTGCATATGATAGATAGGTTTCTTTTAATATAAAATTTATTCTGTAATTGTGAATGCATAAGGGATTTTATAAAAAAGCATGGTTTTTCAAATTCTTCCCGTACTTCATCGGAATACACCTTAGTATCAAACTCATCCCCTATCATATTCGCTATACGTTTCCACAATTTGACTTGTGATACTCGCTTAGCCACTATAACTTTCCTTTCAGTTGCTTAAATAGATTATCAGCAATATTTTCTGTGAAACTATCTTGCCTTTTATCTACCGTATTCTTGAAGAAATAGGTACCTTGTTTGTATCCTAACACCTTGCCCGATGGGTGTCGCATGACATGGCCACGTTCTACCAAATGATAGTGCGGTGATGTATTACGTATGGTTGCTTCTTGCGTGGTATCCGTGGATCCTTTCATGCTCACCTTCCAGCTTTTAGAAATTTTCTTTTTCTTACCACGCCCAACTGGTGATGCATCTACTAAATCCTTACGCATCGCATTCGCTTCTTTTCGCAAGGCTTTCTTCGATTCCTCTGGATATTCCTTGATGAAAGAATCCATTTTAGAAATAAACTCTTCTATCTTCATTTTTTCTTACCTGCTGTATGAATACTGCACATCAACTCCAGTTTTACATGACCCATATATGGATCAACAACTGTATTGATTTTATACGTTGTGTCTTGGTACTTAATCAACATCCCTGCCGTAATCCCCTTACGATATCTAATTGTGATTTTATGGACTTCTTCGAGCTTTTCTTTGTATACTTCCATGTACTGACGTCCACGCAATGGCTCAATTCTTGCCCATATACGATTAGGGATGGCTTTAACTAACATTTGCTTAGTAATGCCATCCTTTTTTTCGTCTTTGTATTTGAATACTTCTACTTGCTTATTTAATCGTCCAATTCCATCCATGTTAAGCATGAGTATTCACCTCATCTGTCTGTTTCTTAACATCTCCAATTTCCTTAGCAGTCAAATAGGCTTGTGAAAGTGCAATATGTTGAATAATAGGTGTTAGTGTATACGGCAAATCATGTACGAATGTTTTTGTAGAGTTAATATCTCGGTTTTCGTACCAGTGAGCCACCATATATGTGATGGCTCTATCGTACAATGGATCGTTCTTATATGGTTTTCCTGTCATTTGTTCAATGTAAATTGTCGCTGCGATAATTGACTCTTCCAAATATTGGTCATCGTCTGTGATGTCTTCATCAATTCGCAAGAACAATTTTAAATTCTCAAGAATAACCATCTAAAGACCTAGCCTTTCTTAGCTAATTTAACCAAAGAATGATACTGAACTGGTTTACCATCGCAAATCATAGTAGATTTACGTACGATATCGTCTGTTTCATTATCCTCATATGTTTTAATCCCTACTTGATAGTTTGTATTCAATACATAGTCTTCAAAACGGAACATGAACGCTACGATGTCTCCAGCTTGTGCTACATCAAAGTTTTTCAAATACGGAACCAATAATACAGTACGACCTAAGATGGTGCGTTCTACCTTGCCACCGATGCCAAAGTTAGTACGTGCAATCGGTTGGCCTGTTGAATCCACCATAGCAGCAATTTCCATAAATGTTTTCTTAGACATTACCCAAATCGTGCCTTGTTCATACTCTACAGGTAATTCTGCTTCAGCTTTTACCAAGGTAGCATAATCAAAGGCTTTGACATCCACTTTTACACCTTCAGTGGCTTCTTTCAAAATACCTGTAGGTTGACCTACACCAGTACCATTAATAATAGCTGTTTCAATAGATTTAACCATTGCTTTGGCAATATTTGCCGTCAACATGGATTCAAATGCGGACAATGCCATCACAGATGTTTCCAAGGATACAGATACACGGCACTGTAATTTGAAATGGCTGAATGTTACATTACCTACTGGTGCTTGTTTTTGGCGGTCTGAACCTTGACCTTCATTCACCCAGGTTGCCACTGGTACTACATTAGATGTTGGGATTGCTAAACCAGATTTAAAAGATGTATTCGTTACTAATGGTAATACCATTCCTACGCTTTCCATCTTTTCAATAATTTTATTCAGTGTCGTAGGTGGAATCACGGCGCCAATATCTGTTGTTAATGTATTTTGATTAGCACGATATTCTTGTGGAATTGGCGTGCCTTTAACAACATAGTGCATGAATGCTTTTCGATACTCTACAGAATCATAGATATCTACCGCTTCACGTTCTTCTTGTTTTGGTTTTTCTACATCTTTTGTGCCTTTTGGTGCTTTTTCTAAAATTTCTAAACGGCGACGAAGTTCCGTTTCTTCTTGCTCCAATTCACCCAATTCTTTTTCCAATGCATCGAGATCTAAATTTCGTTGCTCTGTATCTTCTAATAATGCACGAATATCTTTTTTGCGTTGTAAAATTTCTCCTAATCGATTCATAATAGTTCCTTTCTACATAGTTCTTAACTTTAATAACAATCGTTTCCGTTGTTCCTTTTCATGAGCCCAATCATTGGCTTGCTGATTTCTAGATGCCACCATAGTTCCATCATAAGCAGGATTATCAACGATAGATACATCATATACACTGTCTACTTGCTCTATGTATCGTGTGTATATTTTATTTTCTCTATCTCTTGTTTCTGATTCTTTTGCCACAGTGAATGCAAATGACATCTTCGATAAATCTCCACGCTTAATGAGCTCATACACATCGTTTCCATTTGATGTGTTTGCCATGTCAGCCTCTACTTTTAACCCTCTACTGTCCGTAGATAGTCGCAATGTACCACTTTGTGTTCTTGCCATCATCATTCCACCATGATTGTAATTCAATACACAATGGCTGAAGTCTGTATTATCAAAGGCCCCACGTGAAATAACTTCTTTGTAGGTATATCCCGTGTAGTCTGATACATACATAATAGCTTCTTCATCAAATACAGCAGCATATCCCTCAATTGTTCTCGTTTGAGTCTCTTCCGCCTGATTCAGTGGCATTGCTCGAATCTCCATCATTCGGAACTCTTTTTTCTTTTTCATTCCCTTCACCTCCCTTCTCATAATCTAGTTGATACTTCGTTAAGTCGGAGTATTTTGTGAAGTTTAGACTAACAAGTCTGTCGTCTCCACCTTCCACTCCTTCATAGCCAAAGATTTCACGAATTTCATTGACTGTAATTGCACCCGTAGGCAACAATGTTTCACATACCTTGATACGACTGGCTACGCTCATGTAGGAAAGTCGATTGCTTTCCATAATGATTTCATTGCCGTGACCTTTTTCTCTGCTCGTAAATAGCTTTTCTGTAAATTCTTGCGTTAATTTAATGGCAATGGGCTCAAGTACTGATTCGTAAAATGCGATGTACTCATCTTCCGTATAATTACCCGTGATTATTTTTTCATTCAGTCCAAAATGCTTATATACTGTGTCCCTTGCGAAGTCCATTTGTCCTTTGTTGAAGGTACTAATAGTAGTTGTCAGCTGTTGAAAGCTCGCCTTATTATCTAATGTGGCAATGCCCGACCCATTCTTACTACTGGCGTATGTTTCGGTAAATCGTTTCCATGCTTTCTCTTGATCATCTTCACGCAACGTGCCTTCAAAGTTTATAATCCCTCGAAGTGCACTACCATTTTTAACAGAATTGATGATAGATGACTTGACCGCATGTAGCATATCTAAGTCTTCCTTGATGGCCTTGGAATTGTCTTCACCAAATAATTGGTGTGTAGAGAAATGTCGCTTAATGTGGATGACCGCATCATATCGTACAGTAATATTCTTTCCGTTTAGGAATTGGAATTTCACATACAAATCATCGTTGCTATCTGTTTTTATCTCTACACTTCCGTAGTCAATAGGATACAGTCCTAATACCATGCCATTTACATCACGTTGTATGTATATGAATGCATTATTGTAGTTGTAGTACTGCGCAACAACCTTTTCTAAGAACTCTGTAGCCGTCATCATCGGATTTGGTCTCGTAGATAGCAAATAATTTAATGCTGTATTTCCCTCTATCGTTCCATTGGCTGTTTTTCGGACGTGCTTTAACTTCATTTTCCCCAAATGCCGTGCAATGGAGTCTGTGCAGTCTCTAAAGGTTGCATCATCATAAGGAACGCCGTGGAATGGTGTAAATACATTCGTATAGCCGTCGAGAAACTCTGCATTCTGTAAGTTTCTAGGCTCATCTGTAAAATATCCAAATATTTTATTGAATAATCCTCTAAAATTCACTGTTTCACCTCCTTTATATGATATTGTGATAATCCTCTTGGCAACGTTCATATTGCACGTAGGCATCTAACAGCGATGCGAAACCATCTATGCGTTTCTTTGCATGAATCGATTTGACTGGCTGTATATTTCCATTGCGGTCAACATCTATTTCTACATTGGCCATACACCATTTAAGAACAGGGTTATTGCCGTAGTTAATACGTTTACCCTCTAACTCTGCTCCAAGCGCCTTCATGGGCCCGCTAAGCGTTTTTTTACCCTGTATAACCACTTCCATGACGGAGCGACCAAACTCATTTTTCATATCTTCCACAAAATAAGCTGCGCTCCAACCATCATAACCACATTTATATAAATAGATGTCATCCTCTTGTTGTAATTCTGTGAACCAATCCACAATTAATCTGTAATCGATTCTATTACCTGGTGACTTACGAATGAATCCACGTTTATACCAAACATCATATGGTACTTTGTCCTCTGCCACACGCTTATCAAATACCTCTTCTGGTATCCAATACATTTGCTTTACATACTTCACAGGATCATTAGGCACCATAAACAACATTGTGGCGCATGTAAGGTCCGTAGTAGCTGATAAGTCAATTCCACCAATGCCATACCGTGGTTTCAATGTGGCAATATCAAATTCACTTATGTTATTTAATTGTTCAAATGTAAGGAATGCTTCGCTCGATGTTTCCCGCACATTAAAATCTTTGGTCAATAGATTTGTGACGTAAATAGGATTGTTCTGTGCCGTCTTAACCTTATCCGCCAATTGCTCTATTTTTTTGATGGTCCCTAGACCAGGGTTAGCCTTTTGCCAACAACTAGGGTCAGTCCATTCCTTACGTTGGTCTAATTCATAAACAATTGGTAAGATTCGTTCATTTTGGTATCCCTCTGGGTCATCATATCCATCGACTACTTGACATGCCTCATCGTATTTAATATCGTAGATATTTTCACGCACAGTCCCTGCCGTGGATGTAATTACCGTCAATGGCTGTTCACGTGCACTCATACCGTCTACGATAACGTCATAGAGGTTCTTATCTGTGATGGCGTGTAACTCATCTATTAGCGCCCCGTGTACGTTTAATCCATCAAGGCTATTCGATTCCGAAGATAGTGGGATAAATTTTCCTTCATTGGTGCTACTAATTATCTTGTTTACACGAATACTACATACTCGACTCAATGACTTAGATTTTTTAATCATATTGGATGATTCTTCCCATATGATTTTGGCTTGGTCACGTTTTGTAGCAGCGCTATAGATTTCTGCACCCATTTCACCATCAGCTATCAGCAAGTATAAGCCAATAGCAGCAGATAATGTGGACTTACCGTTTTTTCGTGCCACAATTAAAATAAGCTCCGTATACTCACGAAGCTTTGTATCTTTATCTATAAAACCAAACAAGGCACTCACTAATGCCTTTTGCCATAATTCCAATATAACAGGCTTACCTGACCATTTCCCCTTAGAATGCTTGCAAAACATTTCAATAAAATCTACTGCAAGCGCTGCACGGTCTTTGTCATAAATATATTGCCCTGGATTCTCTAGCTTTTCTACCAAATGTTTATACACCCGTCTCACTCGATCCGATGTGACTACCTCACCATCTACGATAGCGTTGTAGTATTCTCTAATAGGGTTCATCGATTGCTCACCCGCTTCATCAAGAACTCTTTAAATTCATCATCTTCATCAACTGGCGTAGTGCGTGGCAATTCAGCAAGTAGAATCTTCACAACGGCTGTATAGTTCTTCATCAATTGGTTATAGGCCTTTGATTCAGTGCTTTCTTTTTTGCCATATTGGTTATTTCCATTTTGATATTCTTCAACAAATCCGACTTTTTCAAGGGCCATTTGGAGCTCATCCAGTTGAAATTCCATGTGCACAGCCTGTTCGATTGCTTTCTTAATCAACTTTTTCTTTTCTGTTGATATATCTTTGAAAATCTTGTTATATTCAGATATTCTCTTCTTTTTCGCCTTAGCTTTTTCATCGTTTGTCAACCGTTTAAACCTCCTTTCCCTTTATTGTTAACTACACCCCTCACGTGCGAGGCCTGTATGTTCTGCTAATCTGCGGCCCCGGTGTGCAGTTTTTGATTATTTAGGCTGCTTTATGGGGGGGGTATTCTCATCAGTGTTATCAATATCTTGTATCACTATGACGTCACCGTTCTCATCGAATGAAACCTCACGTCTACGTCCTCGTAGTAACATAGCACCACTAGTCAATGCTTGGTGCTTGATGTAGGTCTCCATCTCATGATGGATAGCATTGTGGCATTCGATGCATAAGAACATAAGGTTATCCCAACCGTAAGCAAGGTTATCATCTTGTATCGTCACGGCATCCATTGGTTTTTTATGGTGCACTACCCATCGTTGCCGTGTGCCATCGTCCTTAGTTCCTGTTTTATATCCTCCACACCGTTCGCATATATGTAGCTTTGATTGTGCATAGGCTTTTGCACATCGTCTCCAACGCCTGGAGTTATAAAAATTTTTAAAAATACCCTCGCTCATTTTTATAAGCATACCCCTTTTTTTAAAGCCTACCCTTATTTCAATACATCGCTTGGTCCTTGTTTATATCGCCCCGACCGCTTCACTATGTTTGTGTTCTTCTTGTTGATCAATGACGATGCAGGAGCATATGACTTGCACATACCATCTACGTGTATGGCTTTAGCCTTACACCATCCTCTAGCATTGTTTAAACATTGTTTTTTACTACAGTGCACATCCGTCATATGCTCACCTCTTTCCATGCAATAGAAAAGGACGCCCATTTCTAAGCGTCCTTGTTCCTTATTCTGTTTCTAACATCCGTTTTGCTCGTTCTTTATCTTTCTTTACGACTTTCACGAACTCTTTAATCATTTCCCATTCGTCTTCATGGGCTCGTACTTGCCGTTGCTTCCGTTCTTCAGAGAACCCTTTTCTCCATCCAACCTTGCGACCAGCGCCTTCACGAACACCACCCCAACCATTATTTTTTTCAGGCATTCTTTCTATTCCTCCATACTACATATATCGCTATACTACTCGTTACTATGGCTACGATTGATGTAACAACTAATACATAATCAAACCATTGCATGTTATTATAGCTTGCTCGTAATAGCGTATCGACACTAGAAATAATTGATACTGTAAAAAACCATGGTAGTACGTACCGTAATCGGTCTATCATTTTTTTGCTCATAACTCGTACATATGATATACTTTGACTACAGGGGAACTTAGTTCCCCTTGCCTTTCCATAGCCACTACTTCTTATCTATGAATGCTAGTATAATTGTGATTCCAACGCCAATTTCTACTATATTCTTTAAGATGTTAGTGGCTATTTCTAATGCTTGTAGCCATTCCATATGTTTACCTCCTTTCTTTACCTTATGTCTATATTATATCCTATCTTGTTTATTTTGTCAACTATTATAATTAACTTTTTTTATTTTTTTTGATATAATTATAGAAATGCTAGAAAGGAGGATTCATATGTATTGTCTTTTTTATGCGAAGGAAGAAAGAAGTGGCGGACAATCTAAACCAGTACAACGTCCAGATAATCCACCACCTCCACCTATTATAGTTACTCCCTCTCCATCGAAGTAGGGATTTTTTTTATATCAAATGATTTTGAGAAAAAACCATTTGGGAAATAATACTCTACAACCTCAATATTATGTGTTGTATCTATGTACATACATTTATGTTGAAAATATTCTCCCCATCTTGTATCTTCTAGCCACTCTTCATATACAGGGTGGCTATTTACTTTTAAAACATAATTTTCATCATCCTTAAATGTAATTCCCTCAAATTTCCCTAAGGCAATTCGCTTTCCATCCTTAATTACTTCTATGAAATGCTCTTGCCCATCCATAAGGTTACTATCAATCAATGTTTTTTCTTGTACATATACATATCCGAATCGTTGCAATGTAATCCAATCGATTATTCTTTGAATTATTCCTTTACCGTACAAGGCCCATATAGTCCCTACTAGGCAACCACTGAAGATAGAAATTATTGTGTACAGTATTGCACTCTTTATATCTACTGCTAAGTACTCAATGTTATATCCACACAAATAAAGTACCCATAAGGTAGGAGCCATTGTGAATACACTATATAAAAAATAGCTTAATGCTTGTTCCATTGGATTATGCTTTAACTGTACATGTCCTAACCATTTGCACACTTCTTTTGCAATGAATCCAGGGGCTAACATAATAATAATCTGTATGTAATGTTCCACGTTTTCTCCTTTCATCTAACCGCTTCATATTGTGTCTGATGAAATTACAATATAACAATTTCCTATAATTCTGGATACCAAAAATGACGCCCAGCTAATGACGTCATTTCTTGTTTTTGGTTGTATATACTTTTTAGTAGGTGCTTGTTAAACCTTTACACTACTATTATATCATTTCGTTTTGCCAACTATGCCAACTCGTGCCAACTCTTCTTCAAATTTTTTTACAGCAATAGGATGTATTTTTTTTCGTAACCACTCACGGCTTACTCCTATCATACCAGCTATATCTCTCCAATTCTCATGGAATAGATACCGTTGCCGTATTACGATAGCGTAGGTTTGTTCTGGCATGCCATCTAAAATATCGTTGATCGTTTCTAAAAATTCATACAGTTCTTTTTGTAAGGCGATTAATTCTAGTCGTCTTTTTTCTATTCTATGAATCCTATCTACAATATCCGCTGGCATTCCACCATCGACATGACATGCTGAATAATCTGTGGCTCGTAATCCATCTATTTGTGCTTTCATCTGTTGCAGTTGTTTATACACATAATCGATGTCTCTGTTTAAATTTTTAATCTTTGTCAGCATTTCCTGTATAGTCAACATATCACCTTACTTTCTTATTTACTCTCTAATGAAATTGCCTTCCGCATCATATAGAACTCTATAAGGACAATCCTCTGTATCTTCGTGTACCATTGGCACTGACATATTAATCAATGCACATTTTAATTCGCATGAGTTGTGGTCTTTCCTTTCACACTTGATGCAGTTTGATTCAACTGCCTTTTGCGCTAATGTGGTAACCCACTCATCTTCTTCACTTTCCTTTTCTTTTCGTGTGAATATATTGGATGGTACAACTTCTATTGTCTTGTCACGAATCAACCGTAACATCTGCATTCTCTGATTGTCATCTAAACTCTCCATGATTTCACCAAATAGCGTGTTAGCATGTGTGCTTATGGTAGATGCCTTTTGTTTTTGTGTTCCATC
>CAUUIH010000008.1:0-21017 GCA_963545165.1 uncultured Veillonella sp. | reverse complement strand
CGGCTAAAACAGAGTTAACAGGAAATATTGCGACAGCAAAAACAGAAGCTATCACGGAAGCTGGAACAAAAGCAGATGAAAAAATAACAGCTGCTAAAACTGAATTGACAAGCAAAATCGATGATGCAAAAGCAGCAGCTATCAGTGATGCAGAAGGTAAAATTGCGACAGCAAAAACAGAAGCTATCACAGAAGCTGGTACAAAGGCTGAGGAAAAAATTAATGCGGCTAAAACAGAGTTAACTGGCAAAATTACTGATCTAGAAGCTAAATATGACTCTGCTACTGATATCAAAACACAAAATGAACGTTTTGAAAAATTAGAAAAATATGACAAAGACCTTGATAAACAAATTACAACTATTAATACTACAGTAGCTAAGGTTAAAAGTGATCTAACTGATCTTAAAAATGATGTAGATGGTAATGCTGATGCTATTGATGCTAATACAAAGGCTATCGATAAAAACACTGATGAAATTGATGAGGCTAAAAAACTCCTTGTAGCTCATGATACAAGACTCGGTGAACTGAAAACTGCCATTGATGATACTGTTGATGATATTGCAGCTAATGCTGATGGTGTAAAAGATAATGCTGATAAAATTAAAGCTGTTGGTGAAGGATTAAAAGCAATTACAAACGCGATTGGCGATTTAGACAAAAAAATTGATGATGACACTAAAAAAGCCAAGGAAGAGGCTGTTGCAGAAGCTGGAACAAAAGCAGATGAAAAAGTAGGCGCTGTTAAAACAGAATTAACAGGAAAAATCGAAGAAGCAAAAACTGCAGCAACCACAGCAGATGGTAAAGCAGTAAAAGCCCAAGAAGCAGCAGAGGCAGCAGATGGTAAGGCAGTAAAAGCTCAAGAAACCGCAAATACTGCAGAGGCTAAAGCAACTGAAGCTAAAAATGCGGCAGATAAAGCAGCTGAGGCAGCTACTACTAAATCTGAAAAAGCAAAAACTGAGGCAGTGGCAGAAGCCGGTACACAAGCAGATAATAAAATCAAAACTGCTAAAGAAGAGATTGCTAATGACATCACAACAGCAAAAAATGAAGCTATTACAAAAGCTGGTGAAAACACAGCTACAAAAATTTCAGAAGCTAAAGCAGCCCTAGAAAAACAATTCCAAGGCTTAGATAATACTACTGTTAAGCTAGAAAAATATGACAAAGACATCGCAGCTCTTCAAGCTACTGAAAAAGCGCATGATGCACGCATTACAGCGGTAGAAAAAGATGTGAAAACTGTTGGTGCAAATGCAGCAGCATTAGCAGCCTTGAAACCTCTACAATACAATCCAGGTCAAACTACACAAATCATGGCAGGTGTAGGTACATACCGTGGACAAAGTGCAGTAGCATTGGGTGCAGCACATTATACAAGTGAAAACTTAATGTATCATGCAGGCGTAAGCTTCGGTAAAGGTAACGGCACTATGGCAAACGCTGGTGTAACAATTGGCTTTGGTAGCGGTGAAAGTGCAAAAGCTGAGTCTCCTAAAGTAGCTGAATTACAAAGTGCAGTAGATCGTTTAACTGCAGAGAACGAACAAGTAAAAGCAGCATTGTATGATTTGTATGCAAAATTAGCTGCAAAATAATTTAAACTTAGGATATATACAAAAGAGATAGATTTCTCATATACGGACTAAGTCTATACACAGAAATACATGTTAGGTATACTCCACGGGGTATCCTAGCATGTATTTTTTGTCCTATAACCCTTTTGCTACTAGTGATTAAATTCGTTATACGCCTGAGAGCTCTACCTGTAACAATTGCAAAAAAATATTTTTCTTTTGCCAATGACATATTTTGTCATTTCGATTCGATATACTGAAAGTACCAATTGTTATATAGTGTTTTTAATGACAGAAAGAGGTATGAACATGAATTGGAAAGACAAATGGAAAGATGCGTGGAATGAGATAGGAAATACGAGATTGCGAGATTTATTTACTTTCACGAAAAAGGAAAAGTTGGGCTACGGTATATTTATAGCTATCTTTGTGATAGGCATGGTGTTTAGTATGCGAGACCTCGAAACGATAGAGGCGCCTCCAGGCTGGATTGTAGGATATGTTCCTGAGAGGGGGTTCTTCTCTCCTGATTATGTGAGCTATACACCACAAATGACCTTTGAGGATAAAGGAGAGGTACAGGTGGTGACAGGCCATCATTTGCAAATGCGTCATTTGATATGGTACTTTTGGTGGGTAGAAGAAAACAATGACTATACCATTACCTTTGATAAGCATGTGCCGAAGGCAGAGTACTATGATCATCGTACAGAGCAAACCTATACATTATCCTTTGATACCAACAAAGGGACTGATTCTGAGGTGAATGAAAAGCTCAATATTATCAATGATGCATCGGAGGAATTTTTCAAAAAACCTTTCATCAAAGTAGACCGCATTCAACGTGTACGAGAAAACTATTTATTTACACCACAATCGGAGACATCGTCAGTAGCACCGGTACAAGGTCCTTTGTTTACACGAGGTGCTGTCAAAAAAAGTGTGTAATGGTGATTGTTAATTTTGACATCCTGTAAGCCGTTGTACATGTGGTATAATTGTAATAAGCTGGTATGAACTAATAAGCTTTTCTAGCCGTCCCTATATACAGAAGCGGATTGTAAGAAACTTACATTAGGAATAGATCGTGGTAAGATTTCTAGATGTGTGCTTATATAGAGTTAAGCTGACAACGTGGAATAACTTACTATATAATGCATAGATGATAGTGCATACACTACGAATGATGAGGAGTCATATGAAATATACTAAGGAGCCTTTACAATTAGACAATCCTTTGGAGTTTTGGCTAAACTTCGAGGGAGAGGAACGGGTCTTTTGGGTGGACCGTCAAAGTGATCGTGTAGTGGTAGGTGCCAAACGACTGGCGGTGGTGAAAAACGACGTCGACCGAGAACAATATGCGTACGTATTTTATGGGGGCACGTTCTTCCCCACTGTGAAAGATAAAAAATGGAGCCACATGGGCCATGAAATGGTGGCTTTCACCCATTACTATATTGTAGAAAATGGAGAGTCCTTTTACCTGCATGCAGGGGAAGGTGTGGATATACAGCGCCATAGGATTGAGCGCGTGGACCATACATTTACAGAAACCAGTGATGATAAACAAGATTGGGATACCTTGATGGATGCCATTTTGACAAATATTCATGCAGGGCGCATGACGAAGGTGGTTTCTTCTCGTGAGGTAGAGTTTACGAGCCCCACCAAGTTTCATGTGGTGAGTATATTGGACCGCTTGGTGGAGAACAACCCGAATTGCTTTATTTTTGGGTATGAGAAAGAAGGGCGTACCTTTGTGGGGGCCTCCCCTGAAATTCTCGTGCGCCATCGGGGGGATGAAATTCTAAGCTATGCTTTGGCAGGGACGGCACCGAAGTTTGGTCCTAAAGCGTGGACGAAAGAGCGATTCCTTGAGGACCATAAAAATAGAGTGGAACATAATATTGTGCGAGATCGTATTGTGAATACTATGCGACAAGTGACGGAGGATGTGACCGTAGGAGAAACGGGCATTATGGAGCTTTCACGGTTGTACCATTTACGGACGATCATCACTGCTAAGGATAGGACGAAGTCCCTCATCGAATGGGGGCAATTATTACATCCTACACCAGCCCTAGGTGGCGAGCCACGAGAATTGGCGATGGAGTTATTGGCGAAGTACGAAGCCCATGAACGTGGTATGTACGCAGCACCTTTTGGATTTATGAAAGATATGGGAGATGGCATTCTAGTGGTTGCCATTCGGTCTGCTCTCATTATGGGGAATGTCCTATATGCCTACGCAGGATGCGGTGTTGTGGGCGAATCCAATAGCGATGAAGAGTACGAAGAAACAATTAATAAAATGGGCACCATATTGGATGCCTTATAGAGGAAAAGGAATGTTGAGGAATCGGCATTCCTTTTTTGCGTTATAAGCGCATGACTATGTATGTCAGTCAATTATGCCCGATCTAGGATGAGTATACGTGTTAGAGGCATACCACGTGCTACGCATATGGATACGTACAGAATCTAAAAACAATGATATAATATATACTAGATAGTCACATTTAGATATAGTACAATACCACAAGTTGGTATGGGAGATACGATATGAATGAATATATAGCAAGTTTGGTGGATGAGTTATACCAATTAGGGGTGCGCCATGCGGTGTTCAGTCCTGGGTCACGGTCCACTACATTAGCCATGCTCTTTCAAAGTCATGGAGGCTTTCACACATATATGAATATTGATGAGCGGTCTGCTGGGTTTATGGCATTAGGCATTGCCAAAGCGCAGGGTGAGCCTGCCGTGTTGGTGTGCACCTCAGGGTCTGCGTTGACGCATTATGGTCCTGCTGTGGTGGAAGCCAAGCACAGCGGTGTGCCTATGATCATCTTGTCCGCGGACCGTCCGTACACCTTGCAACAGGTGGGGGCCCCGCAGACCATTGACCAACAAAAATATTTTGGCACTGCTGTGAACTATTATGAGGAATTGTCTGTGCCTAGTGAAAGTCACTATTACACGTATCCACGTCAAGTGGCACGCCGTGCTTATTTGAAAGCGAATGATCACAAATTAGGACCAGTGCACATCAATGTACCTTTGTTTGAGCCCTTGGTGCCCAATCGTGAACCAAAACAATTTAAACAGGGACGCAGTAAAAAGCCATTTCGCCTTGTGAAACATCAGAAAATCGCATCTTTGGTAGCATTGTTAGAGGGAAAGCGAGTGCTCATCTTGGGCGGTCCTAGCGTGAGGAATCCCAAAGCAGTAGTAGATTTGGCAGACAGAATTGGCGCTGTTGTAATAGGGGACCCTTTATCCAATCTGCGCCAATATGAAACAGTTATCAGCACCTATGATGCATACTTAGCTCATCAGGAACGATGGGAAGAATTGCGACCAGATGTAGTCATCCAATTAGGGCAAATCCCAGTGTCGAAGCGGATTCAGCAATGGATGGCAACCTTGACGGATATCGATTATATGACTGTCAGCCCTAATGCAGATGTGATGAATCCTAGCTTGACTACTACAATCCATGTGATGGCGAATATCGATGTATTTTTATCGGAAATAAAGAGAGGCCTCCCTTTACTGATAAGCACGGAGAAGAAACAAAGGGCGATATTACAGAAACTAGCGAAGCTGAATCTTGACACACATAGTCATAGCGTAGTTATGCGCCCCACCTATGAAGAGATGTGGCAACAGATAGAATCCGACAGCCGTCAACAATTAGACAAGGTGCAAGACGAACCATCTCTATTTGAAGGGCGCACGATTCACAGCTTACAACAAATCATGCCTGATGAAGGCCAAATTTTAGTAGCCAACAGCATGTCTATTCGTGATATGGATTATTTTTGGGCCTCTGGTCGCTCTCAGGCTATGGTGTACGGTAATCGTGGTACCAATGGTATTGATGGGACCGTGTCTACGGCGTTGGGGCTTAGTACGAATGGAAAACCTACGGTTATGGTTACAGGAGATTTAAGTTTCTTTCACGATTTGAACGGCCTAGCCATTGGAAAAACGCATGGTATGAACTTGACCATCATTTTGCATAACAATGATGGAGGCGGAATTTTCCAATATTTGCCACAAAAAGGAACGGACGATTTTGAGTACCTTTTTAACACACCACAAGGCATTGATTACAGTGGCTTAGCGACTATGTATGGCTTAGACTATGTGAAAGTCACTACCAATGTAGAGTTAGATCAAGCGATGCAACAATATATCGGTACAGAGGGGATTCATATAATCGAAGTGCCAACTTCTAAAGAGGGTAGTCGTGAACTACACAAGGTATATCGGGTGCTATGATATGAAGTCAATGATTCAAGATATACGAACTCTGGATATACAACGTATGCAGATTAATATAGGAGAGTACCACTATGGTGTGACTGTGGTGGGCACGGGAAAACCCTTGGTCTGTTTCCATGGATTTTCGGAATCTGGTTCTACTTGGGATGGCATTGAGGTTAGCGGATATCGACTGATACGCATCGATAGCATGGGTCATGGTAGATCGGCTCGACCTATGGAATTAAAACCGTATGAGTTGTCACAGATGCTCAGCGATTTGCATCGAATTATTTATGCCATAGCCGGTGAAAACTATGCTCTCATGGGGTATTCCATGGGGGCTAGGTTAGCCTTACTATATGCATTGGAGTATCCTCGAGAAGTAACGCACCTAGTCTTGGAAAGCGGATCTGTAGGGATAGAAGATAGAGCAGCACGACAAGAGCGCTATGTAGCCGACCAAGCATTGGCAAATCGGATTCGTGAGAAAGAGATACAATGGTTCGCCGAGACTTGGGCAAAGCTAGATATCTTCAAGACGCAACAACAGTTACCTCTTCGTGTACAACAGCAGATTCGGAGGCGCCGCTTGCTGAATAGTCCCCATGCGTTGGCTTTCACCTTGGAAGGAAGTGGACAGGGGACGATGCCTTATATTGGGCATCGTTTATCGGAATTAACCATGCCCGTCTGTTACATAAGCGGCGCATTAGATACGAAATATACAACGATTGGGGCTAAGTATTTTGGCGATGTCCATCGTATCGTACCGCAGGTAGGGCATAATGTGCATGTAGAAGCACCAGAGGAATATCGGAAGATATTAAAACAATTTTTCCTATAACTAGGATAGAAATGAGAGGCATCATATGATTACAAATATTACCCTGTACCATGTGCAATTACCGATGAAGTTTACTTTCAAAACGGCAAAGGGCGAAGTCGGTGTCAGGGATACTCTCATTGTTCGTTTGGAAGATGAAGCGGGCTATGTAGGCTACGGGGAATGCGTGGCCTTCGTAGACTCTTTTTATACAAAGGAAACGGTGGCATCGTGTTGGGATACCTTATGTAGGAGGTATTTGCCAAACCTTTTGGGCCTAGACACAACAACGACATTACCACAACAATGGCTGTCGGAAGGGATGCCTATGACCGTGGCAGCCGTGGAAAATGCCTTGCTTCATCTACAATGTAATCGTTTAGGTGTTAATACAGTGGAATATGTACTACAGCAAGGCTTGCTGCCGACTGTGCCAACGGGCATTGTCATCGGCGAAGTTCCTTTGGATACCTTGGTGGATTCCGTGTCTGCTTATGTAGCACAAGGGTGTAAGCGTATTAAACTAAAAGTATCCCCAAAAGATGGCTATGAACGAGTACAACGAGTGCGTTCAGCCTATCCCGACCTTACGTTAGCGGTGGATGCGAATCAAAGTTATGCCTATCAAGATATGGACAAGGTACGAGCATTGAACGCATTTCATTTGGCATGTATAGAAGAGCCTTTTCAAATACAAAGTTTAGAAGACTATCATTACTTTAAGACAACTCATGAGTGGGGCATTACGACCCCCATATGCTTAGATGAATCGATTTTAGGGTATGATGATTTGGTGTACGCTCATACACATGGTCTGTTGGATGTGCTGAATGTAAAAGTTGGTCGTTTAGGCGGCCTTCGAGAAACGGCTAAGGTCATTCAGTATTGTCGTGACCATGGCATCCAGTATTGGGTTGGTTCTATGGTGGAATCTAGTATTTCCAAATGGATGCATGTACAATTAGCGGCTCTAGGTGATGCGTACATGCCAGGAGATTTATCAGATTCATTGCGCTATTTTGAGCGAGATTTGACGCATCCTCCGATTGTTAGTAGAATAAAAAACTGCAGTGCAGAGGGACTTTCACAGTTTGTAGAGGTGCCTAGGGGTGCTGGATTGGGTGTAGACATTGATATAGAAGCGTTAGAGGCAAATTGTATACATAAGAAATTATGGCACCTATAACTGATTTATATACTTGTATGGGTGGTAGATGTGGTATGATACAATAAGCAAGTAGTTGATGAAACTATATGATATATACAGGTATGATGCATTTCAAGTAGAGGTGGAACGTATCGTTTTATACATAGGTAAGTAGGAGGTTTGTATGAAAGAGTACATAGAATTATTAAAACGTGAGGTAAAACCAGCCTTTGGTTGTACAGAACCTATTGCGTTAGCTTTTGCAGCGGCGAAAGCTGCAGAACTATTAGGCGTTCGACCAGATCATATTCATGGTCGTTTAAGCGGTAATATTATTAAAAATGCAAAAAGCGTGACCATTCCTAATTCAGAAGGGCGCACAGGCATTTATTATAGTCTTATTTTAGGCACCTTGGTAGGCACAGCGGCGAAGGAACTAGAAGTGCTAGAAGACCTTACGCATGAACAAGTGGTAGAGGCAGACCGCCTATTTGAAGCGGATTACTGTGATATTGAGTTGGCAGAAGGGGTAGAAAACCTTTTCATCGAAGTCACTGCCGTTGCTGGTGAGCATACATCTAAAGTTATTGTTCAAAATACACATACTACGATTTCTTACGCAGAAAAAGACGGAGAAGTGCTGATTGCTCTATCTGCGGAAGAAGTGGCAAAACATTCCATGGAATTGTGCTTTGACTCTTGCTATGAATTTGCGAGTACAGTAGATGCGGCAGAATTGGAAGAGATTTTAGGACCACAATTAGATTTGAATATGGCTATTGCCGAAGAAGGCATGAAAAATAATTATGGCTCTAACATTGGTAAATTAATCATTTCTAATTCTTCCTCCATTGCAGATAGAGCACGTGCCTATGCAGCTGCTGGCTCTGATGCGCGCATGGACGGTTGTTCCATGCCAGTGATGATTAACTGCGGTAGTGGTAACCAAGGGATTACACTATCTGTACCTATCATGATGTATGCTAAAGAATATGGTGTTGATCGTGCCCATACGTTACGATCTTTAGCCTTAGCCAATGTATTGGCCCTATACATTAAACAATATATTGGTCGTTTGAGTGCGTATTGCGGTGTAGTGAGTGCTGCTTCTGCCACAGCTGCTGGTGTAGCATTCTTGCTCAATGAATCCAAAGAAGTAGTTTGGGAAACATTATCAAATGCATTAGCAGGTACATCTGGTGTAGTTTGCGATGGAGCGAAGGCATCTTGTGCTATGAAAATTGGCATGTCCTTGGGTAATTCTTTGTTAGCCTATACGCAAGCAAAGACAGATAATAGCTTTAAAGCAGGCCAAGGTATTGTAAAAGAAGACATTGACCATACGGTGCAAACGGTAGCCACTATTGCCCGTGAAGGAATGAAACAAACCGATGTGGTCATCCTAGAAACGATGTTAGAAAAGTAATCTATGCATTATTGGTATAGAGAATGAGAACAATTCTATATTGATTTTCCTGAAAGTATAGTGTATGATAGATACATAGATTGATTCCATAGTTACATACCCCCCTATGTGCTATGTATATGTTGTAAGATTAAAGGAGATATTAGAATGGCAATCATCGGTAAACAACTACCAGCTTTTGAATTAGATGCATTCCGTAAACCAGAAATCATCAAAGTAAGCAATAAAGATATCGAAGGTAAATGGAGCGTGTTTGTATTCTATCCAGCAGACTTCACATTTGTGTGCCCAACAGAATTGGCAGACTTACAAGATCAATACGCAGAATTGAAAAATTTGGGCGTAGAGGTGTTCTCTGTATCTGTTGACTCTGCGTTCGTTCACAAAGCATGGTCCGATGCATCTCCTACAATCAATAAAATCGAATACACTATGTTATCCGATATTAAACATGAACTAGCTGACTTCTTCGACACATTCTCTGAAGAGTCTGGTCAAGCGTATCGTGGTTCTTTCGTGGTAGACCCAGAAGGCATCGTTCGTGCCGCAGAAATCTGTGACATGGGTGTAGGTCGTTCCGCTGCTGAGTTAGTACGTAAAGTACAAGCTTGCCAATTTGTTGCAAAACATGGTGAAGTGTGCCCAGCAAAATGGACTCCTGGTGAAAAAACGTTGGACCCATCAGATCTTGGCTTAGTTGGCAAAATCTAATGTAAATAAACAGCTCCTTTAGTAGTTGTGGTTGAAGGCTCCTCTCCCTCTCTCGAATCTTCAACACTACATGATGTACTAATTGAGTGTGTTGACTATATTTGTAAACTTTCCTAAGAACACATCTTAGATCCTTTACTTCCCATAAAAACGACAAAGCTATGCTTTGTCGTTTTTATCTTTCTCAAATTATATAGTAGTATTACTAAAAAGCATCCTTTCTTCATTTAAAGTATTAGATTTAATTGAAAATTTTGTATATAATAAGGAGGTAAGGTTACAACTAGAATACATATAGGAGAATGAGAATGTTAGAAGTTACATACGAACGATTGGCAGCGATTTTTAAAGCCCTTAGTGATGAAACGAGATTGCACATTGTAGACATGTTGTCTTGTAATGAATTATGTGCTTGTGATATTTTGGCTAGCTTTGAGTTATCTCAATCTACCCTTAGTTATCACATGAAAATTTTAATTGATGCAGGTATTGTGAATTCTGTGCGTAGCGGTTTGTGGACACGCTATTCCATCAATGAAGAAGCATTTGATGAATTTGTTAAATTCTTACCTGAACTATATAAAACAAAAGATGAGTGCATTTGCGCACAAATCAAATACTGCCGTATTGAGGATGCTCCACAAACGGGGGCAGAATAATATGAAACGTTGGATTATGCATGTAGACATGGATGCTTTCTTTGCATCTGTAGAACAACATGATCGTCCAGAACTACAAGGTCACCCAGTTATCGTGGGTGGCCTTTCTTCACGTGGTGTAGTAGCTACGTGCAGTTACGAAGCTCGGAAGTTTGGTGTACGCTCTGCTATGCCCATTGGTAAAGCTAGAAAATTATGTCCACATGGTATCTATCTATTACCACGGATAGAACGATATCACGAAATCTCTGATCAGATTCATGAAGTGTTGCATCGTTTTAGTCCTTATTTAGAGCCTATTTCTTTAGATGAAGCCTTCCTAGATATTTCAGGATTAGGAAAATTGTATGATTCCCCTATGGCGGTGGGCCGTGCTGTGAAAGAACAAATTAAGGACCTAACGGGTTTGGTCGCATCTGTTGGAATTGGACCGAATAAGTTTTTAGCAAAACTGGCCTCGGATTTACAAAAACCAGATGGATTATATATTATCCCTCATGGGAAAGAAAGCGTTCATATTAGGCACTTACCTGTACGTAGATTGTGGGGCGTAGGGGCCCATATGGAACGAGCTCTACAGCGAGGTGGCTTTCATCAGATACAAGATATTGCACGATTAGATTCGTATCATGAATTAGAACCCTATTGTGGACATCAAAGTGAACGTATTTATTTGCTGTCTAAAGGTATTGATCATCGTCCTATTGAATGGAATCGTGAGTTGCAATCCGTGGGGAATGAACTGACTTATGAAAGGGATCTGGTGGATCCAGAGGAAATCGACCATGAATGGAGATATTTTGCGCATCATGTGGCTAAGCGCTTGCGCCAAAAAGGGCTGAAAGGTCATACCATAGCCATCAAAGTACGGTTGCCAGATTTTACTACCAAAACTAGGCAAAAACGATTATCCTATCAGACGGATAGAGAGGACGTATTGTATGAGACGGCCTGTGTATTATATAATAAACTTAATGTACAGGGACCGTTCCGATTATTGGGGATTACGGTCAGTGGCTTTCACCAACAGGTGGAGCAAGAGTCGCTCTTTCAGAGTGAAGAAAGAGAGCCAGATCGGTTAGCACAAGTGCTAGATACTTTGGAAGAACGGTTTGGAGAAGATATTGTTACCACGGGAGCTTTGTGGAAACGAAAATTAAAGGATGACACGACATCGTCCTAGGAGGATAGTATGCAACGATATATATTGGACCAGGAACAGATTGAAACATTGTTACAAGGCTTGCAGACAGCGTATAGTCATTGCAAGGAAGTACAACAGCAATATGTGGCGAATTTAGAGGCGCAACATATGGAATCCCCCGAAATGGCTATGGAAGTGGTAGAAGACTTAGAAAACTTTGCTCATATGTTGGCTCTCTTGGGAAAACAATGGGAAGAACTACGTGGGCTCCAAAGTATGGTTACAGAGCATTATTTGTATGATATGATATCCTCCTTAGAAGAGACCCCAGAAGTAGAAGCTGTAGCTGATGAAGGTGTGGAAGGCTATGATGTAGGTGTTGCTTTGGGAGTGGACTTTGTGATGGTTAATCGTTGGCAAGGTGAAGATGCATGTTTAGTAGAGAAAGAAGAAACCTCTGGCATTAGTCCATCTCAATCGACCTCCTTTATGGGCTTGTTTAGTACATCTGTGCCAAAAGAGGAATCTAAACAAGAAGAGTTACAGAACCCGCAGTGGACTGGTGCAAGTTGGGATGATGTAAGTGATAGGCCTAAAGATGCGTGGAATTCTGGTGAACTAGAGGAAGAGGAGGACTTTGTAGACTTAGTAGAAAAGCCCAAGAAAAAAGAGAAAAAACGTTGTAAACATTGTACAGAGAATTCTCCAATTCCAGAAGAGCGAGAAAAATGCTGTATTGTGAAACAAGAAAAAAAGAAAAAGAAGGAAAAAAGCAAAGATAAGTCGAAATTAAAAAAGGAGCCCCATTCTGTAGATAAGTGGGCGAAAAAGTTGTCCAAGTGGGAACGCTATGCAGAAGAGCATGGCGATGCGTGGACAGAAAAAGTCTTGCAAAAAGTAGCAAAAAAGGCAGAGAAAAAAGCGGAAAAGCGCGGGATGAAATCGGTCTTTAAGAAGCATAAGTTAGATCGATTTGCGAAGCTATCTAAGGAGGACTAAGGTATGGAGATCATTAGTATACTAGGATTTATATTGTTAGGTGTAGCCGTTGCCGCATTGGGAACTATCATTGGTGCTGGAGGCGGACTAATTTTTGTACCTGTATTTTTATATTTCTTCCCAGAATGGACCCCTGCTATGGTGGTAGGTACATCTTTGTTTACAGTCACATGTAATGCTATTTCTGGAACCATTGCTTACATACGGCAGAAAAAAGTGCTCTACAGTGCAGCTATTATCTTTAGTATTGCTACGTTCCCAGGGTCGATTATCGGGGCTTATACGGCGGAACTTTTCAACCCCAATGGGTTCCGATTCTGGTTTGGGTCCTTCTTGTTGATTATGTCTTTGTTCATTGGTTATAAAAATATGAATAAAGGGGAACGAAAAGAAGAATCCCTGAAGTTAGAAGAATTGACCTATAATAAAGTAGTGGGTATTTTAATTAGTATGGTAGTAGGCTTTATCTCTAGTCTATTTGGTATCGGCGGTGGATTGATTCATGTGCCCGCTTTCATTTATATCATGGGATTTCCTACCCATATGGCCACAGCTACTAGTCATTTTATCTTGGCAATCTCTACCTCAGTAGGGACCTTAACACATTTTTTGAGTGGTCATATTCATTTTGAAATTGCCATTCCTTGCGGTATTGGTGCTTTAGTGGGTGCTCAATTAGGGGCGTATATTTCGAAGCGATTGCGAGCAAAAACGATTTTAATTGGCTTGTCCATCGGGATTGGTCTACTAGCGCTACGCTTAATTTACACATCTCACGTCTTGTTCTAGGATACAGTATATAGGTTCATTAGAGAGGATTCCATGGGGAAAGCAAAGAAACGAAAACAACATCAACCACAGCCACAACAGACGATTACCACAGCCCGTTTGACCACTATGATTAAATGGATGCTATTTATTAATCATTTAGCCTTGTGCTGGTTCTTTAATGGTCGAGCAGACATGAGCTTACTGGCTGCCAATATGTTAGGCGGTTTAGTATTATGCGGTATCTATTGGATGCGTTTTAAGAAAGAAATGTTCACTGATGAAGATGTAGAGCGAGGTATGCGCTATGTATTGTCCTATATTCTGATGACGATGACAGCTTTCTTCTATACCTTGGCTATGTATCGATCTGGGGAATTAACGGATACCATGTATCTGATTATTACAGGCGCTAGTTTCTTTGTGTGGTTCTGTTTGTATAGTGCTACACAAGGGTTTATCAAGAAAAGTGAATAATAGATAATAAAAGTTCTCGTTACGTTATAGGTAATGGGAACTTTTTGTATTGAAATATTTCGATAAACTATATGAAAAACTATTGCATTTTCTAATTTACTGTGCTAAGATATACACATAATAAATAATAATTATTAATTGCTAATCATAATGATTAGTAAAATAAACTAAAGAAAAGGAGAAAAAGTTATGAAAAACTTACAAGCAGTAAACCAATATATTGCAAACTTAGCAATTTGGAACATTAAACTTCACAATTTCCATTTTAATGTAGTAGGATCTCAATTTGTGCCAGCTCACAAATATTTAGAAGAAGTCTACGATGTAGCATTCGATTATTATGATGCAGTGGCTGAACATGTAAAAATGCAAGGTGAAGAACCTGTAGTGCATGTGGCAAAATATTTGGAAATTGCATCTTTGAAAGAAGAAGCAGGCAACAAATTCTCCGTAGAAGAAGTATACAAATTCTTACAAGGAGACTTTGAATTGTTGAATAAAGAAGCTCGTGCTATTCGTGAATCTGCTGATGAAGAAGGTAACTTCGGATTAGTGTCTATCATGGAAGACCACATCGCTTACTACGAAAAACAATTGTGGTTCTTACGTGCTACTTTAGGCTAACTCCTCCTGACAGTAACATTGAACACATCACATAGAACTCCCTTATATGTGATCTATCCTGAACATGACTAACACTATACAACTATACTATACAACTAACTATACAAGAGGACCTCTGCTTTGTGCAGGGGTTCTTTCAGTATATAGGGCATACCTTTGAAAGGTGATAACTAACGATATATTGTAAAACTTCAGTGCCAGATGATACAATACAAGTAATGTAAGAGGGATTGAGAAAGGGGCGATCGGGAATGAATCGATTTTTACGACGAGGTCAATTGCAAACTATAGAGCCACAAAAAGATAAGTCTGTTGTAGAAGATATGGATACCCTTGTGAGCGAAGTGAGTTCCGATGAGTTTTTGGATATGGTGCAACAAGAGGGGACGCCAAAAGATTTGAATCGAGCCATAGATATGGTAGAGATTGGAGATTCCGAGGAGGATCATGAATCGGTGGACCCCTATGAAACAATGACGATTCGTAATTATAGTCAATTAGATGTATTACCAGAAGATTCCCATGAAGATTATGGTTTTTCTAGTGCAAACGAAACAGAACAGGACCAATTTTTTCATAATAACTACAATGATATTATGGAAGATGAGTTAGAATATGACCAGCAAGAGTCAGCAGACCTTGATGACGATCACTATAGTTATGATTCTGGAGATAGTTTTGACTTTGACTTTGACGTTGATTTTGACTTGTTTGATGATTTTGATGATGACTAGTAAGGAATGAATGATGACGAAGCCCATACACACAAGGACATCAGTATGTCCCTATGATTGCCCAGATGCCTGTGGGTTGACCTTGACCATTGAGGGAGACCAATTGCAACAAGTACAAGGCATGAAAACGCACAACTTCACACGAGGAACCCTGTGTCAGAAAATGCAACATTATGAACGAACTGTTCATCACCCGGGACGGTTGACAACACCTTTGCGTCGTGTTGGACCTAAGGGGAACGGTCAATTTGAGCCTATCTCATGGGATGAGGCACTACAAGAAATTGCTGAGAAGTTTCAATACTGTATCGATACCTATGGTTCTGAAAGTATTATGCCCTATTCCTATGCGGGAACGATGGGAATTTTACAAAAGAGTGCAGGAGATCCACTTTTTGCTATTCTGGGTGCTACTCGCCAAGATAAAGGGATTTGTTCCCCAGCAAAACGGTATGGTTGGGCTAGTCTCATGGGGAATACCCTAGGGAATCGTCCGCAAGATATACAACACAGCGACTGTGTAATCTTGTGGAGCCTCAATGCAGTGGCCACAGATGTGCATGTGCTCCATGATGTGACCGTGGCTCGTCAACAAGGTGCTAAGCTGTGGGTCATTGACACGTACTATACAGAGACAGCGAAATTAGCGGATGAAGTTATTATCTTACGACCTGGTACAGATGGCGCCTTTGCCTTGGGTGTAGCTTATGTGTTAGTGGAAGAAGGATTGGTTAATACTGAGTTTATTGAACGGTATGTACAAGGCTATGAAGGATTCCGTGATACTGTCATTTCTCAGTATCCACCATCCAAAGTGGCACAGATTACTGGAGTTCCAGAAGAGCGTATTGTGGAATTTGCTCGTGCCTATGGACAGGCTGTGGCGCCGTTTATTCGCTTAGGCAGTGGTTTGTCTCGCTATGGAAATGGAGCCAATACGGTACGCTGTGTAGTGGCATTACCAGCCTTAGTGGGAGCCTACCTACACAAGGGAGGAGGACTCTTGTCCAGTGCTTCGGGCAGTCAATTTGTTGGGGGTAAGCGTGTCAGCTGGGAGCGCTTTCAGAGAAAAGAAACCCGATTAAACCCGATGATTCATTTAGGCCCCATGTTGACAACAGGGGAGAACCCTCCGATTCATGCCCTCTATGTGTATTCCAGTAATCCTGCGGTGACATCGCCGGACCAGAGGGTGGTGCGCAAAGGACTGGCGCGGGAGGACCTATTCACTGTTGTCCATGAGCGATTTATGACGGATACGGCGAAATATGCGGACATTGTGCTCCCTGCGACGTCTTCCGTAGAGCATAATGATATCTATAATTCCTACGGACATTACACGATCGGTTGTGGTTATCAAGCCATTCCGCCTGTCGGTGAAAGCCGATCGAACTGGAATACCATCTGTAGTATTGCCAGAGCTATGGGTATCGACGCCCCTGTATTCTCCATGTCAGAATTGGAGATGATTGAAGATATTGTGCGCCATGCACAAATTCCGGTAGAGGTGCAAGATAGAATCTTGGCAGGGGAGCTAGTGGAAATGGATCTATCGGACACGTATAAGCTAGAGTATGGCACACCGTCCGGTAAGATTGAACTGTACAATCCCTTAGAGCGAGACCCCTATCCCGTGTATGGTGAGGCTCATGGAGATACGGCGGAGTTCTTCCTCATCAATGGGGCGGATCCACGGATACTAGACTCGTCCTTTTGTGAGCTCCAAGAGGATACACCAAAGATGGTTGCTCGTATGCATCCAGATGATGCGGCCCGCAAAGGGGTGTTACACAGCGAGTTTGTACGCTTGTTTAATGAGCGAGGCTCTTTGCAGATTGCTTTACTCATCGATGATATGGTGCCAAAAGGAACTATCGTGAGCAGTGGTGTGTGGTGGCAATCGCAGTCCCACGATCCAGAGCATACGATGAATGTATTGACTGCCTCTCGACCTACTGATTATGCTTGGGGTAGCACCTTCTATGATGTGAAAGTAGATGTAGAGGCGTGTGACTAAGAAAGAGTTATCTTTAGTTATAGTTAATAGATGTAGTTTGCCTATCAATTATAGGTTGGGCGTATATGCATAATCGGTATAGAAAAAGCCATTTTCCTTAGGGGAAATGACTTTTTATTTTATCTATAATTAGCTATAATAAAAGCTAAAGCACAAAAGAATGTTTATATACAGTGTATATTTGTTATCGTAGAATGTATTTGAAAGGAGATATTATGACAGATCATACGCAACTGTCGGGTCGAGCCTATATTGCTATCGGCCTGATGCTGTTTGCTTTATTCTTTGGGGCAGGTAATCTAATCTTCCCTGCTACCTTAGGTCAACATGCAGGTATTAATGTATGGTGGGCCATCTTAGGTTTTATTGTAACAGGTGTAGGTTTGCCATTGTTAGGGGTTATGGCCATGGGATACTCTGGCAGCCGTAACGTACAAAGTTTGGCAAGTCGTGTACATCCAGTGTTTGGGGTCTTATTTACCTTGGCATTATACTTATCTATCGGCCCTGCCTTTGCCATTCCTCGTACGGGCACAGTATCCTATGAAATTGCAGTGAAACCATTCTTGGGTGGCGCTGCCTCAGATACAGCATTATCCTTGTTCTTAGTGGCATTTTTCATAGTCACATTGTGGTTATCTATTAACCCACAAAAATTGGTCAATCGCATTGGTAAAATCTTAACGCCAGCCTTGCTACTGACCATCGTAGTGCTGATTATTAAATCTTTAATTACCCCGTTGGGCAGCTATGGCGCAGCAACAGAGGCCTATGCTACTAGTGGTACGGCATTCTTACAAGGCTTCCTAGATGGATATAACACATTAGATGCCTTAGCATCCTTCGTGTTTGGTATTTTAGTTATCGACTTTGTTACACTTTCAGGGGCACAAACACGTGATGAAATTACACGGGCTACTATGAAAGCCGGTTTAATTGCCGTAGGTTGTTTGGGCGTGGTGTACGTATTCATCGCTAGCTTAGGCGCTACCAGCGTAGAGCAGTTGGGTATTCTCGATACAGGGGCGCCTGTATTGGCAGAATCGGCTCGTTTGTTGTTCGGCGACTTAGGGGCCATGATCTTGGCGGTCATCGTATTGTTGGCGTGCTTGACCACAAGTATTGGACTTGTTACTTCTTGTGCGCAGTACTTTAGCACACAGTTTGGTGGCTTATCCTATAAAGCCTATGCAGTGCTATTCGTGTTGATTTCTTTCGGCGTAGGTATGTTCGGATTGAAAACCATCATTACCGCAGCGATCCCTGTGTTGATGTTCCTGTACCCATTATCCATCGCATTGATTGTATTGGCATTCTTGCATCCCTTGTTCAACGGTCGCCAATGCGTGTATGCCTGGACAGTAGGGGCTACATTCATCACAGCTCTTGTATCTGGCTTGGAAACAGCGAGCGTAAACTTGGGTAGCGTAGGACAATTCTTTGCTACACAAGTGCCAATGCATGGCATCGGCATGGACTGGATTGTATTCGGTGGCGTAGGATTCGTCATTGGATTGATCCATCGGGCATTGGTGAAAGTGAATTAAGAGTATATATGTTGGAGCTACTCATATACGAGTGGTTCCAACATTTTTTTATTGGAATGTAGGTTTATAGGACAAAATGAGTTGATTATAATAGCAATGAGCCTAGTTAAGTACTAAGTTCATTGAATTTTAAAGTTGGTTAAAAAACTTTGAAGTAGGACAAAAGGGGTTGGTTTTACCATGGCAGAGCCCAGCTATATGTTAGAATGATTGAATTATAAAGTTGTCCAAGTTGCACGGGAATAGAAAAAGCTACACTGTAGAAAGTATCTACGTGTAGCTTTTATGTATACTTTAAGAGCATTCTTATTCTAAATCATCAAAATCAAAGGCAGCTGCTTTTGTATAGTTCGTAACTTTCGCCTCGAAGAAGTCAGTTTTCGTACTGTTCAAGTTGGAGAAACTTTCAATCCAAGCCATAGGATTTTCCTTAATATCTGGATATAACGGTTGCAAGCCGATGGAATCAGCACGTTGGTTCGCTAAGTATTTGATGTAGCGCTCGATCAATGTATTGTTGATGCCAAGGATTTTATCATCAGTAATGTATTGACCCCAAGCGATTTCATTTTCCGTTCCTTCGCGAAGCATTTGAGTTAATTCAGCTTCTAGTTCAGCGGTGAACAGTTCAGGACGTTCGATGCGAAGCTCACGGATAATGTTTTGGAACAATACTAAGTGAGTTACTTCGTCACGGTTGATGTATTTGAAGATTGTGGAAGTAGCCGTCATTTTACCTTGGCGAGCCAATGTGTAGAAGAAACTAAATCCAGAGTAGAAGTAGATGCCTTCTAGGATATAGTTTGCCATGATCGTGCGGATCAAATTGTGCTCAGATGGTTCATCGCTGAAACGTTGGTAAATATCAGCGATGAAACGGTTACGTGCCAATAAATGCTCGTCCGTACGCCACTCATCATAAATGCGGTCACGAGTAATTGGATTCGTTACAGTATCCAAAATGTAAGAATAAGATTGGGCGTGAATTTCTTCTTGGAACGCTTGGATATTCAATAAAGAAGCTACTTCAGATGCCGTAATATAACGGCTCAAATTTGGCAAGTTTTCGCTTTGAATGGAGTCCAAGAAATTTAAGAAAGAAATAATTTTGTCGAAAGCACGGCGCTCACTATCCGTTAAGTATGGGAATTGTTTAATATCTTCATTCAAAGAAATCTCTTCGGGAATCCAGAAATTGTTCAGCATCGTGCGATACAATGTATTCGCCCAATCGTACTTAATACGATTCCATTCCCGTAAATTTGTCGTATTACCGCCCACCATACTTTGCGTGCCACGGTCACCATGTTCATTAAAAATCAGTTTCTTTTCCATGAAAGTTGATCCTACCTTATGTATAATAACAATATAATTTTAGAGTAATATGAAAGCCTGGGTATGATATAGGCTTTCATAGATTCTATTATACTCGAAATCTTTAGAGTTTGTACATATCATTTCGACTATACTCGAAATAGACGTGCATTCCAACAATAGTTTCGATTATACTCGAAATCGTAATGGTTTTGGCGTGCCATTTTGACTATACTCGAAATCATTAAAAAGTATTAGTATAACTTCGATTATAAACGATGTTTATAGAAGTTTATAACATAAACTCTCTAAAATATCAACATATCGTAAATATTTGTGTTATAATAAAAACATAGAAGAGTCATCAACGTGAGTTGGGCTCATCTCTTCCTACCAAGGGAGGAGGTGATACTATGACGAAATATGAAAAAATCAGCTTGATCATTTCTATTTTATCACTAGTAGTTAACATTATTGCTTTATACAAATAATGAAAATGCCTAACGTAAAGATAAGTATCACGAGTACTTATACACGTTAGGCCATTTCATTTTCGTATTTCCGAGATGAGCCTAACGCCACCACACGTTGAAGACTCTTCTTGTTTCTACATTAAGTATACCATAGTTGTTCCTAGAATACAAACCTCTTACCGAAGAAACGACGCTATTCCGACTACATCTTTGGTTAGTAATAGCTGTTATAAAGTATATACAAAAAGAGCACCACATGCTCCGAAGCAAACCTACCGTAGGATCAGTTTGTG
>CAUUIH010000007.1:0-21309 GCA_963545165.1 uncultured Veillonella sp. | reverse complement strand
GCTGCCATGGACATATTGTTACCAATCATGCTCACGCCACCAGTTAAAAATCCTTCTTCACCTTTTGTATTATACCAACCAGAGGCCCCTGTCATGGTTTTATCATCTTTTGTAATCACCACACTGCCTTTGGCTTCTGCACGACCACTGATACCATCATATGTCAACTGATCAGCAGTAATCATTATATTTCCATTGCCCGCAGGATTTGTATCCGTTGGCGCTGCCCATACGGGAATCATCATGACACCACCCATAAGAGCTGCCATGAGTAAATGTTGTAGTTTCATGAATTTCCTTCCTACTTGCGAATCAACTTAGCATGACCTTTTGCTGTCACTTGTTGCAAAATCATATCTCCTTCCAATGCATCACCTTCTAGAGTTGTGTCTGCATCGGTATAGGTAAACTTAGAAGTGGACTTAAATAGCTGTTCCTTGCTTGTATATTCTAATCCTTCCGTACGAAGACTTGCTCCCTTATTGGAAGTTGCTTCAATACCGCCAGACAAAATAATCTGACCATGGTCTTTAGATACCATACCTTTAGGTGCTTTTATGGTAAGTATAGTTCCCTCTTTATGAAAAGTACCTGTCACATTTTCTAAGGTAATAACCTTCGTAGTTTGATCAAGACTAATTTTCTCAGCCTTTACAGACCAAATGAGTTGTCCATTTTTTTCTTCTTTTAGTTCCGTACCATTGAAACTAATAGAATTACCTGATGGCCCCACTGTTGTCGTGTCAGTACCACCGTATAAGAAGTATCCAACACCTAGGAGAATCAAAATACCCACCACAATCGTGAGGAGAAGTTTTTTATTGTTCTTCATGCACAGCCTCCCGCACCTGTAGTTTATGTTCAATATCTGTGATTTCATGAATTTTTGTATTCCAACGATGCTGGAACCACAACCATTCATCAGGATGTTCTTTAATAAATGCTTCTGTTATCTTTACAGTTTCTTCCGTGAGACGGAACATATCTTTCTCTACATCCCCAGTATCTTTATAGTGAAGTGCTGGAAAGATATGAACAATATGACCATTCTCTTTACGAGAGGCAAAGACTGGCACAACAGGAGCTTTGAACTTTTTAGCAAATGATGCCGGTCCCGTTACCGCTGACGAATCTTGTCCTAAGAACATCACTGGCAAACCTGTATACCATCCATCTTGATCCGCTAAGAAACCTAATAGCTTCTTAGCTTTCATCGCTTGTGCAGCGCCTCTCATTTCAGAACCACCGCGAGCAAATACTTCTAGCCCTACCATTTCTCGGTATTCATTCATCAAGCGTGTGAATTGCGCATTCGGTTGTTTTTTTACAATTGTTGTAGACGGGTAGCCATGAGTCGCTAAGGCTGCACCCATCCATTCCCAATTACCTACATGAGCCGTCAAAATGACAACACCTTTATCCTCTGCCATGGCTGCATCTAGATGCTCTAACCCACGCATTTCAATGTGTTCTTTAATAAACTCAGGTGTCAAATTAGGCATATATAGGGTTTCCATAACAGAACGCCCCAAATTTTGAAAGAGCCGTCCTAATATAGCATCTGCTTCTTTTTCATCTATGGAAAGGCCAATCATTAGATTATGTAACCCTCGTTTGACCTGTTTTTTACCTACTAATCTATATAAAGGTCCTAGAGTTGCTCCAATGGATAAGATTGTAGAATAAGGTAATGTACAAACTAACTTACTAATCGTTTTTAAGGCTGTATATTGCCATTCTCCTGCCATGAAAGCCTCCTTTCTACTGACCTACTTGGTAGGATTCTTCTCGGTATGAGCGCACCGCATCCTCCCAAAGTCCTTCTTCTTTTAAAATATACTCAACAGCTTCACGCACAGCTCCCTGTCCACCCTTTGCTTCACAAATGTAGTGAGCTACTTGTTTCACTTCTAGCACACCATCTTGTGGTGTCATAGCTAATCCCACCTTAGACATAATGCCTAAGTCATTGAGATCATCGCCCATATAGGCTACTTCATGAGCCTCTATATGTAAAGTATGTAAGAGTTCCTGTAAGCCAGCACTCTTATTATGACTTCCCATCTGAATATGGGAAATGTTTAATTCTTTTGCCCGTCGCTCTACCATAGGAGAGGTACGACCCGTAATAATCGCCGTTTGTATACCCATCTTACGTGCTAAGGCTAGCCCTAATCCATCTTTTGCATGGAATGTTTTGATTTCTTCTCCACTAGATGTATATGTAATCTCACCTTTCGTAAGAACTCCATCTACATCTAAGACTAAACAACGTATCGCCATTACACAATGCCTCTTCGCAACAAATCAGTAATATGCACTAATCCAAGGCTTGTTCCATCTTGACCAACTACTGGTAATACCGTAATCGGACGAGGTTGATTTTTCTCCATCATATGAAGCGCTTCTGCTGCCAATTTATCTTTAGTAATCGTACGTGGTGATTTTGTCATCATATCCTCCACAGACCATACTAAGAAATTACATCCAGAATCTAAACCACGGCGTATATCTCCATCCGTTACTAAACCGATTAATTTCCCCTCTTCATCCACAACATTAGCTGCTCCAAGACCTTTGTTTGTCATTACAAATAAGGCATCTTGTACAGTAGCCCCTTTATGAATAATAGGATTGTCATTTCCACTATGCATAATGTTTTCTACTGTGAGCAATAATTTACGACCTAATGAACCACCTGGATGGAATACAGCAAAATTCTCAGGCGTAAATTTATGTTGATCCAATAAGCATACTGCTAGGGCATCACCTAAGGCTAATGCCGCAGTAGTGCTACTTGTCGGTGCCAATCCTAATGGGCACGCTTCTTTATCTACGCATACTACCAAAACCACATCAGAGTTTTTTCCCAATGTAGAACTTGGGTTACCCACTACAGAAATCAATTTAGCACCAATACGGCGCAAGGAAGGCAATAAACTAATGACTTCACTAGTTTCTCCACTATTTGAGAAAGCTAGTACTACATCATCAGATGTAACCATTCCTAAATCGCCATGTACCCCTTCACCAGGGTGTAAAAACAATGCAGGTGTACCGGTACTCGCTAATGTAGCCGAAATTTTTCGTGCAATATGTCCAGATTTTCCCATGCCCGTACAGACCACGCGTCCTTTAGAGGCTAGGATTAACTCTACTGCCTTTTCAAAACGATGGTCTAATGTTTCAATTAAGTCTAACACTGCTTTTGATTCTTCTTGGAGCACTTGTGCTGCTCGTTCAAGTATCTTCATAGTTCACCTGCATCCTTTACATCTGTACTATTTTTTTACAATTTTATCGATAGCCACTAAATCAGTTAATAACTCTTCTAGAGAATCTAAATATAACATATTTGGTCCATCTGAAAGTGCTTCTTCTGGATTATCATGAACTTCAAAGAACAATCCATCTACACCGCTGGCTACAGCACCACGTGCTAGGTTCGCAACGAACTCGCGTTGACCAGAGGATGCTGTACCTGCACCACCTGGTAATTGTACGGAATGTGTAGCATCAAAGATAACTGGATAATCGAAAGAACGCATAATTGGGAAGGATCTCATATCCACCACTAAGTTGTTATACCCAAAGCTAAAGCCACGTTCTGTAAGCATCAAGTTTTGGTTGCCAGACTCTTCCATTTTTTTCAATACATTGCTCATATCTTTAGGAGCCATGAATTGACCTTTTTTCACATTTACACATTTTCCAGTCGCAGCTGCTCCATATACCAAGTCGGTTTGACGGCATAAAAATGCTGGAATTTGAAGAATATCTAACACTTCTGCAGCCGCATCAATTTGAGTAATATCATGAATATCACTCACTACTGGTACTTGTAACTCTTCTTTGATAGCTTTCAAAATTTCTAAACCTTCAACGAGTCCAGGGCCACGGAAGGAAGAATAGCTAGAGCGGTTTGCTTTATCAAAAGACGCTTTGAACACGTATGGAATGCCCACTTTATCACATATTGCTTTCGCACGACGGCCAATTTCTAATGTCCGTTCATAGCCCTCGATAACGCATGGACCTGCTAATAAAAATAAACCTTTACCACCACCAAGTGTGAGGTTGCCAACTTGTACTGTTTTCATTGTATCTCCTTTCTAAACGAGATTGTTTATGCTTCTAAGCGGTGAAATATTTCATTCACTCGTTCTAAATCTTCTGGTGTATCTACTCCAACAAAGCGTTGATCTGTAGTAATCACTCGAATGGTATATCCATTTTCTAAGGCTCGTAACTGTTCTAAGGATTCCGTTAATTCTGCCGGTGTTGGTTCCATCTTAGCATACGTTAATAGGAATTGACGATTATATCCATACATACCTACATGCTTGAGTGGTGGAACCACAAAGGCATGTCTTGGGTATGGAATCAAAGACCTAGAAAAATACATGGCATTTCCTAGTCGATTGACAATGACCTTGACAGCGCTAGGCTCATTGTATTCTGTTTCTAACAGGGGACAGCCTACAGTTCCCATTTGTAAAGTTGAATCTTCTTTGAATTGACGCGCCAATGTATCGATAACAGACGCATCAATGAGTGGTTCATCACCTTGTACATTGATGATTACATCAATATCAGTTCTTGCAGAGGCTACTTCTGCTAAACGGTCAGTGCCTGTCAAATGATCCGCCCTTGTCATCATGACTTGCCCCCCAAATTGGGTGACCGCATCATAGACCCTCTGATCATCAGTGGCCACGATGACCTCATGAATTTCAGTAGCTTTCGACACTTGTTCATAGACCCGTTGAATCATTGGTTTGTTGCCAATCATCGCTAAAGGTTTACCCGGTAATCGTGTAGATCCATAGCGCGCTGGAATAATACAAGCTATACGCATATTACTTCCCCTTTGCTATTTGCAACACATAGGATTTAAAATCGTCTTCACCTTTGGTAAATTCGATACCAATCACTAGTACATAAACAGGAATCTTCAAATCTCTAATGGCACGTACTTGAGATAATTTCACCGCATCTTTTTCCGTTGTAATAATACCTTGGATTCCCGTTTTAAAACAATGTTGCCACAGTTTCACAACATCTGCTTCACTATAATCATGGTGGTCACCAAAACTCATCATATCCTGTACAGTAAATCCGTAACTTTTTAAATTGGAAATGAAAGAACTAGGTTGTCCTATACCACTAATCGCTAATAATGGAGTGCCATCATAGTCACTAATGTCATGAATCATTCCATTATGGCTCCATTCTTCCAAAGTTTGAAAGCCCAATGTTTGATGAATCGTTTCTGCTACGGGAACAAGAGGTGCTAAGGAATGAATCTCTTCACGCAATGTTTCCAGTTGCTCTGGTGCTACTTGATTCGTTTTCGTTAACACAATATAAGTAGCTCGTTTCAAGTTTGTTAAAGGTTCGCGTAACAAACCTCTTGGCAATACAGAACCATAACCAAATGGATGACTTGCATCGATCAATACAATATCTGCATCACGTCCCAATGCACGGTGTTGAAAGCCATCATCTAAGACAAGTACATCGGATTGCATATCTTCTACGGCAATCTTAGCAGACTCCACACGTTTAGAGCCAATTATGACATTCGCATTCGGTAATGTTTTTGCCAACAACCATGCTTCATCACCACTGATAAAAGAAGATACATCTACGGTTCCTTGTCTAGATACGACGATGGATTTTTTATTATTATCTGCTTTGTATCCACGACTTAAGACGCTCACTGTATGATGCTCTGTATCCAATACTTCACATACATAGCGCACCATCGGTGTTTTACCTGTACCACCAACCGTAATATTGCCTATACTAATAACTGGCACTGGCATTCGTAACACTCTATGTGGATGGTTATACCGTTCATTACGATACTCCACGACTCTTTCATAGACCTTACTAGCCTGTTCTAAACCACCACGAAGAGCATCTCCCAACGAGCCTTGCATCTTTCCACTGATGATATGTTTAAAGAGTTGTTCTCCTTTCATGAGTAAACCTCCTCCGTATCCCTCTAGTATAGCCTAGGATATTAAAACTTAGATGAACCGATTACGGAACAATGTGAAAGCGTTCAAAGAGATGTCGTAATTCTTCTGTATTGCGTTGTGTAGCGCCTCGGTTTTCGCTGACTACTTCCAAACAATGACGGCTCATTTCTTCTCGCATAGCTTGGTCTGCACACAAAGTTTGCAATATCTCTAATAGTTCTCCTTCATCATGTACCATTCTACAAGCCCCACGGGAACTCAATAAACTATAGATTTCTTTAAAGTTAAACATATGGGGTCCCACAATAATCGGCTTGCCATGAGCGGCTGGTTCCAATATATTATGGCCTCCCGTTTTGACCAAGGAACCTCCCACAAAGATAATATCCCCTAAGCTATATAGACGACCTAACTCACCAATAGTATCTAAAATCACTACTGGAATTTCTTCGTGTACAGGTTCGGTCATAGTGCTACGGCAAATCGCTTTCAACCCATATTTTTGAGATAATGCTTTTACATCGCTACCACGCATAATTTCGCGAGGTGCAATCAGTAATCGTGCATTGGGGTAAGATTGTAAAATTTCTTTGAAAGCTTGAAATAGTTTATCTTCTTCCCCTTTATGGGTACTACCTGCCACGATGATAGGATGATTATGACCAAAACCAAACTCATGTTGCAATTGTTCTTTTTCTTCATCCGTAACCGTTGCATAGGTTTGATCATATTTCGTATTCCCTGTAACAGTCACTTCTTTCACATTCGCCCCTAGTACAGAAATATATTCGGCATCCAATTTCGATTGCATACAGAATCGATCGATGGAGCCTAACATATCGTGCATAAAGGATTTAATATGCATATATCGTGACATGGATCGATCACTAATACGACCATTGACCATCATGACTGGAATTTCCTCATCTTTTGCAATACGAAGAAAATTTGGCCAAATTTCAGTTTCTACCAGCAAAATAGCAATAGGTTTTATAATGTTCAAAATTCTGCGTGTTAAAAATGGTAAATCTAAAGGGAAGAAAATAATTCCTTCTGCTTCTGGTATGATACGTCGTGCCATAGCATGACCCGTTGCCGTAACAACAGATACCACTACAACTGCATCAGGAAAGCTCTTTTTAATATCTTTCACTAAAGGGCTCGTCGCTACGATTTCCCCTACAGATGCCGCATGCAACCATATGGCACGCTTACCTTCTATTTTTTTCATCAATGTGCTAGGCATAAATCCAGCACTTTGTTTAATACGCTCATAGAATCCTTCTTCAAAGGCCAACCGATAGAGAATCACCGGTATTAAGCCAATCCAGTAGATAATGAGAAGTATATTATATATCCAGTACATAGTTTATCCTTTTCCGGCAAATTGAACAGAATATAAATGACTGTACAAGCCATTTAACGCTAATAATTCATCATGTGTGCCTTCTTCTACAACACAGCCTTGCTGTAGGACCACAATATGATCGGCATGTTTAATCGTACTCAATCTATGAGCAATCACTAAAGCCGTTCTATTTTTCATTAACCGTTCTAATGCTTCTTGTACAATTTTTTCACTTTCAGTATCTAAGGCTGACGTAGCCTCATCAAGAATTAAGATACTCGGATTTTTCAAGATAGCGCGTGCAATCGCTATGCGTTGACGTTGACCACCTGACAAGGAATTGCCTCGTTCTCCTACTATTGTATCAAATCCATTTGGTAATTTTTCAATAAACTCATAGGCATTTGCCGCTTTGGCTGCATCAATGATTTCTTGTTCTGTCGCATCTAAGCGTCCATACAAGATATTTTCACGTACCGATGCATTGAATAACATCGTATCTTGTGGCACTAAGCCAATATTTTCGCGTAAGGACGTAAATGTTACATCACGCACATCTACACCATCAATACGAATGGCGCCACCTGTTACATCATAAAACCGTGGCAACAAATTCGCTATCGTTGATTTACCGGCTCCAGAAGGGCCTACTATGGCCACCGTTTGCCCTTGTTTCACCGTTAAATTCACGCCTTTTAATGCCAAATTATCCTCATCATAAGCAAATTGTACATTGTCGAACTGTACATCTCCTTGTACATCAGTTAATGCTTTTGCCGATGGGGATTCTTTCACCTGTGGTTCTGTTTCTAAAATATCAATGACACGATCACCTGCTGCCATCGCTTTTTGTAAGTTACCATACACTTGTGTTAAGCGTTTTACGGGGTTAGATAAATTGATCGCATAAATTAAGAATGCAATCAAGGAACCTGCTGTAATATAGCCTTGTACTACAGAATATCCGCCATACCATAGAATGATTACTACCGCAATGGCCGCTGCAAATTCCACCATAGGGCCCATAACTGCTGTTAATTTTGTGGCTTTCATAGCTGCATCAAAGTTATTTTTGTTCTCTTGTTCAAAGCGCTTGAATTCATAGGCTTCACGAGCAAATGAGCGAATCACGCGAACACCGGAGATAACTTCTTGCAAAAACGCTGTAATATCTGCTGTTCTACCTTGTACCTCATGGCCTGCAGAGCGCAATTTTTTACCGAATATATTAGTTAATCCTAATACAACAGGCACAATAATCAATGTTAAAAGTGATAATTTCCAGTCCAAATAAAACATGAATACTAAGGAGCCTACTAAGGTAACCCCTTCTGTCATAAAGGAAATCAAATTATCTACAATGGCTTGCTGTAAAGCCCCTACATCACTTGTCACATTACTCATGATGACCCCTGTTTTACGGCGGTCAAAATAAGCTTGGTCCAACTTTTGTAAATGCTTAAATAAGGTTTCACGAATGTCGATAACCACGCGCTGTCCTACATAGGCCATTGTATAATTTTGTCCATATGTAGCAAATCCACGAAGCAAGAAAATCACTAAGATAGCAATCACAATTAATGTTAATAAGCCTAAATCTTTATCTTGCAACACTCCATCCACTACATTTCGGATTAGCCATGGTACGACTAAATATCCCATGGCAGCAGCAATCATACAAAATATCCCCAATAGGAGTCGCATTCTATATGGCAGTACAAATGCCAATAGTTCTTTGTAACGATCCATTTATGCCTCCTTCATTGCGACTGATGCAATGACATCAGCAACACGTTGCACCGCTCCCGGTGCGCCTAATTCTACTTTCACTTGTGCTAAATCAGCTTTCATCTGCGTATATATCGCCTCATGATCTAGAATATTAGCTAGTTCTCGTTCTACATTTTCTGGCGTCACTTCCCCTTGTAATAGTTCAGGAATAATGCGACGCTTTGCCATAATATTAGGCAGTCCAATATGGTCAATTTTTACCAATAATTTACCAATTCCATACGTAACAGGTGCCACTTTATAGATCAGCACCGTAGGTACATTCATTAATGCTGTTTCTAAAGTAGCCGTTCCAGATGCAGCAATACAGGCTGTACAAATCTGCATCAAATCATAGTTATGACCTTCTGTGACAGTAACTGGCACAGAATAATTTTGTGCAATTCGGTCAATATCTTCCCTAGGTATAGTATGTGCCCGTGGTAAGAAAAACTTCAAATCTTTATGATTTTTATATAATCGCTCAGCCGCTGCTAACATGGTGGGTAGTAAGCCTTCTACTTCTTGTTTACGACTACCTGGCATCAAAAGAATATTGCGACTTGTTGCATCTGCCCCGAAATGTACAAGTGCTGCTTCTATAGACATGGTAGGATGTACAATATCTACTAAAGGATTGCCCACAAATTCCACATCCACACCAAATTCACGGTATGCTTCTGCTTCAAAAGGAAAAATAGAGGCTACTTTTGTCACCGTTTTAGCGATATCCTTACCTCGACCTTTATTCCAAGCCCAAATAGTAGGCGCAATATAGTAGACCACAGGTATATGCAATTCTTTTGCCACCTTAGCTAGTTTCATATTAAAACCTGGATAGTCGATACACACCAACACATCTGGTTTTTCTCGTAGCATAGTTTCTTTTAAGAAACTGCGAAGTTTAAAAAAAGTGGGCAAGTGTTTAATTATTTCAACGATACCGATGAATCCTAGTTGTTGAATATCATAGATAATATCCACACCAGCTTGTTTCATCAAGTCACCGCCCATACCAAATAGCTGTGCTTCTGGATATTTCTCCAATAAAGCCTTCGCCACACTGGCACCATGGGTATCTCCTGATGCTTCACCAGCAGAAAACATAATCTTCATGTTTACTCCTCATCCGGCCCTTCTACGGCACAGATTACGATTCCTAATTCATTTGCTTTTTGCAACACTGCTTCTTGTTCCACAAAAATTGTTCGCTTTGCTTCCATAGCCAGGACTTTGCAGTTACTGCTAATCATAGATTCTAATGTCTTCATCCCTACCGCTGGTACATCAAATCGCACATCTTGATTGGGCTTTGCAGTTTTTACAACTACTGCTCCTTCACGACCTAAAGCACCGCCTCGCTTGATACATTCATCTGTTCCTTCAATGGCTTCGATGGCCATCGCTGCTTGTTCTTTCACCACTACGGTTTGCCCAATGTCTAGAGCTCCCATTTGTTTGGCTAAAGTAAAGCCAAATTCAATATCTAATCGCTCCACCTCTGTTGGTTGGCGCTTCGTCATCACACCTACTGGTGGCATAAGAGAGCGCATGTATTTGGTTTGATCCGCTACAGAAAGACCTTCTTTTTCTAATTCCTCTACGATAGCCAACATGATCGTATCATCTTTACGATTACGCAAACGATTCAATAATTTAATCGTACGCATGTCTGGAATGGTTGTTATCTTTTTATAGAGATGTTCCTTTGTCACCTTACCTAACATCGTTACATCTGTTACGCCCTCTTTGAGGAATGTTTTAATCACTGTATCTGATTTAAAGACGCTGATTTGGTAGTATGCATCGGCCTCTGCTTGTAATTCTGGAGCACCATCTGTCACAACAGATATGACCACAACTTCATAACCTTCATGTTGGGCCGCTCGCATAAATTCAACTGGCAGATTACCAATCCCTGCAATCAATCCTACTTTCGCCATAACGCCTCCCATTAACTTTTAATTATAAAAACCCTAATCTATATTATAACACATAAAGGGCACAAATGGCATGAAACTTCACAATAAAAAATACATGGCAAAGGCATAGGTTCTATGCTTTCACCATGTATTCTAATTCCATATTAATCTCTGCGTACGCGCATGATACCACGATCTGCATTGCGCAAGAAACGTAGCATATGCTCAATCTCAACAGAGGATGTTAAGTTCAATTCCATTTCTTCAATCGCTTTAGATAAACTATAGCCACTGCGATAAATAATACGGAATGCTTTCTTCAATTCACGACGTACTTCTTCAGATACTCCTGCCCGTGCAAGGCCTACAGAGTTCAGGCCAATCACGTGTGCTGGTTGTCCATCCGCAATTACATACGGAGGGATATCTTGTACAACCTTCGCCATACCGCCAACCATAGCATTACGACCAATTTTTACAAATTGATGGACCCCTGCAATACCGCCGATAACTACGCGATCTTCTACAATTACATGACCAGCAAGACCTGCACAGTTACTCATGATAACATTATTACCAACGATACAGTTATGTGCCACATGGGTACATGCTTGGAACAAGCAATTGTTACCAATTCGAGTTTCTTCCCCTTCGCCAGTAGCACGACTGATCGTTACAAATTCGCGAACCACTGTATTATCGCCAATCACGCAATAACTTTTTTCACCTTTAAATTTTAAGTCTTGTGGTTCTAAACCGATAGCACAACCCGGGAAAAATTCATTATTTTTACCAATCGTTGTCCAGCCACCAATGACTACATTAGCGCCGATTTTAGTACCATCTCCAATTTCAACATGCTCTCCAATGACTGCGCCAGGACCAATAATAACATTTTTGCCAATCTTTGCATCCGGATGTATGACTGCAGTACTATGAATTTCAGATGTTGCATTTTCCATGCCAACTACGATCATCTGTGTCACTCCTTACATTTTGAAAGTTATTCTGGTTTCACTAAGGCGAACATGTACTCACCACTTGCCACCAACTTATCGCCTACGTACGCACGGCCTTCTACTTTGCCCATACGGCCTTTGATTTTTACTACATCGGCCTCGATGCGCACTTGATCACCAGGTTTTACTGGGTGACGGAAACGTACTTTATCAATACCAGTAAACATTGGTGTTAAGCCACGATTTTCTTCAGGATACAAGAGTGCAATACCACCTACTTGTGCAATGGCTTCTGTAATTAATACACCTGGCATCACAGGATTGCCTGGAAAGTGTCCCATGAAGTGTGGTTCATTGAACGTACAATTTTTAAGACCTACCGCACGTTTCATTGGTTCCATTTCAATAATACGATCTACCAATAAAAATGGATAACGGTGTGGTAGAATTTCCATAATTTCTTCAATTGTAAGAATCATGTTATGCCTCCTCTTGCATTTCTTTTAAAATTTCTCGACTTAATCGCGAGTTTAAATTATGACTCGATTTCACAGCAATAATATGGCCTTTTAAATGGCCTACCAAGAATAAATCGCCTAATATATCCAAAATTTTATGACGTACTAATTCATCTGGAAAATTAAGTTTCGATAAACATGTTGTATCATCATAAACAATTACATTTTCTGTAGATCCACCTTTTGCCAACCCCATAGCTTGTAATTGTTCGATTTCTTTCGTGAAGCCAATGGTTCTAGCAGGTGCAATTTCTGTGGCAAATACATCTGGATTAATTTCATAATCTGCATGTTGCGTACCTAGCATTGGATGACTATTGATACTTGTGAAAGTAACACGGAATCCATCATAAGGACGAATGATGATAAATTTATCTTCTTCATAAATGCCATGAGATTGTTTCACAGTATACACTAGACGGTCTGCCTCTTGTTCTACAATGCCTGCCTCTTTGATAAGTTGTACAAATGTGGCTGACCCACCATCAGCTATAGGAGGTTCTGGTGAGTTCAACTCGATGATACAGTTATCAATAGCCATTCCATAAAAGGCTGCTAAAATATGTTCTACTGTAAATACTTTGGCCTCTCCATCTTCTAACGTGGTAGCACGCATCGTATTAGTTACATTACGAATATCTGCTTTCACAGAAGGAGTGCCTGGTAAATCTGTACGTACAAAGGTAATCCCTGTATTCGGTTCGCTAGGTAGGATACGCATTTGCACTGGTAACCCACTGTGTAGTCCAGCCCCTTCGTAGCTAATGGCTTTACTAATTGTTTGTTGTTTCATAAGGACCTCCTTTCTACAATTTTTGGTTCATTACATCTGGTGGTACTTCTATGGTATCACCATAAAAACGACGTGTCCATTTCCAACGGTTATGGAGCCAGAACCAATCTTCTGGATATCGTCTAATATAATCTTCTAACCATTCATTGAGCATTGTCAATGTAACGGCAATATCACGTTTACGTTCCTCTGTTTTTTCTGCATATACTGGAGGATGTACGGTAATTTCGTGTTTTTCAGTATATTCATTAAAACGAATAGTAATCGGAATAATCGGTACATCTTGCATGCGAGCCATCGCTGCTGGCCCTACAGGCGTCAATGTTTCATAGCCAAAAAATGGGACTAACTGTCCTTTATCTCCTGGATCTTGGTCCATAATGAGCCCAATGAAGGAACCTTGCTGTAGTTCTTTCACCATTTCACGGACACCTGTTTTATAGGTGACGTGCTGTTTCATTAGCTCACGATATTCATTGATAAATTTGTCCGCATCACCTTGTTGTTGCATGGCTACTGAAATTAAAGGATAGCCTTCCGACGCTAAAATGCCTCCTAGTAATTCCCAGTTTCCACTATGGAGAGCGATAATAATAGCACCTTTTCCATCTTCTTTGGCAGTTTCTAAATATTCACGACCTTCCATGGTGAACATTTCTTTATACTTGCCATCTTTAATTTCAGGATACCGAAGCACATCCACAATCATACGACCAAATCGTGTCACACTGGCTTTGGCGATTCGTTTTGCCTCTACAGGATCATCTGTAATGCGGCAAAACAAGATTTGTCCGATAGCCAATCGTTTTCGATTGCTTGGTGTGAAGAGCCATCCTAATTGTCCTAATAGGTACCCAATGCCATATTGCACGCGATATGGCAAGGCACAGAGGATAGCACTGAATAGTTTCATACAGGTATATAACATAGGTACACCTATTTATCTTCTAATTTAGCTTGCAATGAAGCTACTTCTTTTTCTAATGCTTTCAACTGTTTTACCATATCTGGTAATCGACTTTCATAAGCCGCCAGTTTCAACCATTCTTTATGAGGTCGCATTGGGAATCCCGCATATAATCCATTGGATGGCACATTACCTGTAATGCCAGTTTTACCAGCAAAGGTAACATTATCACCAATCGTAATATGTCCTGTACAGCCAGTTTGACCTGCAAAGATTACATGGTTACCACATTTTGTACTGCCAGCGATGCCGACTTGGGCAATTAAGAAACAATCTTCACCAATTTCTACATTGTGACCTAAGTGAACCAAATTATCTATTTTTGTGCCACGGCGTACCAATGTGGATCCCATGGTGGCATTATCAATACAAGAGCATGAGCCCACTTCCACATCATCTTCTAGGATTACATTACCCACCTGCGGGATATGCGTGTGCTTACCATTTTCAGTGGCAAAGCCAAAGCCTTCACCACCAATAACAGCATTAGCTCGTAAGACAACGCGTTTTCCTAAAATACAATTCTCATGCACAATGGAACTTGCATAGATAGTCGTATTTTCACCAATGCGCACATTATGACCGATGTACACATAGGCATGTAAGGTAACATTATCACCAATCACAGCATTATCGTAAATCACACAATAGGGACCAATTTTTACATTTTTACCAATGGTTACATTCTTACCAATAATGGCTGTTTCATGAATCCCCTCTGGAAATACCACTGGAGGATGGAACACTTCTAACAATTTAGCAAAGGCAGCTTTCGCATTAGACACTACGATTTGAGGGATTGTACACCCATCAATTTTCGCATCCACCAACAATGCCCCTGCTTTACTATCTTTAGCAAACTCTCTATAGTCACCGATAGCAAAACTTATAGCATGTGCTGCCCCTTGATCTAAACTGCGGGCTTCTTCAATACTAATAGAACCATCACCATATACGGTACCTTCAACCAATTTGGCTAGGTCTTCTACTGAAAACTTCATGTTGAAGCCTCCTTACTTTTTACTCTCTTATTATTTACTAGTTTCTGTGGAAGATGCGCCTTCATTCATCTTTTTAAGGACATCTTCTGTAATATCAATACCACCTGTTACAATGGCTTGATCATTTGCTACCACAGTCAATTCTTTTTCTTTCGCTACTGCTTGGATATTGGATTCCACATAGGCTTTGAACTCTTTGCCCTTCGCTTGTCCAAAAATTTGTAACTCTTGTTGTGCATTCATTTGAGTTTGGTGGAATTGGTCTTCTGTTTGTGTACCCTGTACTTGGGCCAAGCGATCCGTTACTTCTTTTTGTTTCGCTTCCATTTCTTTATTGATATCTTTTGCTTTTTGGCTTTCTTGCACTAATTTTTCAGTGTTTACCACACCTACTTTATCAGTGGTGCCACAGCCTGCAACCAATCCTAATGCACATACCATCATAGCTCCTGTAGCCATACGTTTCCACATTGATTTCATCACTTTACTCCTTTATTGTCCATACGATTGAATGATTTCATCTGTCAAATCCATGCCAGTACAATCCGTAATATGATCCACTAACACCAAATCTAGTTGTTTTGCTCTCGCCAGAACACCGGCGCGCACTCGAATATCTTCTAGAATTGCATCATGCAAGGCTTGTACTTCATCTCGTTTTTGTGCTAATCGTTGTTCCCATTCTGCATCCCACAATGTGGTACCATCATGACGAACCTTGGCTAGCACTTCTTGCTGAGAGTCCACCAAACCTTTCATAGATTGATCTCGCTGTGCTCCTAAAGCCTTAGCCGCTTCTGTAGCATAAGCACTTAACTTTCGTTGTGCCTCTGCATGATCTGGAGCCATAGCTTCAGCCACTTTCGCTTCGATTTCTTTCCATTGCTCAAAGCCGCTCAAACCACGACTACGCTGTGCCAACAATTCTGATAAACGTTGTTCTTTATCTCGCTTTTGAGTTTCCCAACGTTGACGTTGCATATCATCAATCGGTTTTACATTCATTTCTGTTGTTAACCATAATTGTAAATTTACAATTTCTATATCTGCTTCACTAGGTTCTACTTTGTAGTTTTTACGATATTGCTCAATCAATTCTCGTTGCTTAGCCGCTAATTCTTGATTTAATTCAGCTTCACGCAAGGCAATTTTAGTTTGTAGTTCCCTATTCAAACTTTCTGTTAAATTTGACTCTAACTGTTTCAGATGTTCTTCAGATTTATCTACCTCAGCACTTAGCTTAGACTTGAGAAGTTCATCTTCTCTATCTCGCTGTGCCTCTAGTCGCAACAATTCTTTCTTTTGCTCATCATAACTGTGAAAGTTTGGATGCTTTTCTACCACATCTTGTAATCGTACAACCCCAATTCGTGGTGCCTCTATTACCTTAGAATGTTGGGAGCCAAAATATCCACCAATACCTACAGCACATACAAGCATACCTATGAAAGCGAAGATAGGTCCTTTTCCCATTTGGATGTACCTTATTTAGTTTCTGCTAATTTTTTGCTCACTTGGTCCGTAATATCAGTACCACCAAACAACACAGATTCACGGCTCAATACCACGCTAAGACCTTTGCCATCAGCTACAGTTTTAGACGCTTCATCTACACGCTTTTTAAGATTATCTTGAATTGTTTGTTGTTTATCTTGCATTTTTTGGTGAAGTTCATCGGATAATTTTGCTTTACCAGCTTCATCTAAATTAGCAGATTTTTCATTAAATTCTTTTTGCAATTCTTCGTTATACGCTGCATATTCTTGCTGTGCATCTTGCACCAAGTTTGGATTACTTTCTACAATTCGTTGCATATCGATGACCCCAATGTTACTAATCGCATTAGAACCACCATGTCCTGCCATCTGTGTATACGCCAAAGCGCCCACACTGATAACAAAAAGAACGCCAACAATGATGGACACTGTTTTTACATTCTTTTTATTGTTCAATAAACGCATCATAGTGTATCTACCTTCTTTCTTTATATTCGTCCTATAAGGCGTAACCATCGATCATGGTCACCCCATACATATTCTAATCGTAAATATTCATGCACATCATAGGAAAGGGCAAATTCATTCGCTTTTCCAGTGATATCTCTTTCATACCTTGCATTCCAACGGTTTCCAATATGTTGTTGCACAATTCCATATTGATGATGATTCGGCAATCCATATTGATATCCTATGGTTGTATCTTTCGAGAAATGATACCCATAAGATGGCTTAAAGGACCATTTTAATCGGTTCGGTAAAAACTCTGTTTCTACATACCAATCATGAGGTCCATCATGTAGCCCCGTATACAATCGTAGTCCTACAGAATCTGAGCCACGGCCCATGTCCAAATAGCCTTCCCCACGAAGTATATATCTAGAAGAATCCACATGAATTTGCAAAGTCGTCTCCGACCCCACTTCCAAGGTTGGAATCATAGTAACCCCAAACTGCGTAACACCGCGGCTTGTATTGAGTTCAGCTTGTATCTCTTTTTCTATCATCATTTGATGACGCCTTACAAAGGAGACCGGCAATCCTTCTAATTGACGCAGTTTTTTTTCATAGTATTGACGCATGGTATAAAAGAATACGCTTGGTAATGTATTGGATTGAATCATCACCGCCGTGCGACTTACACTGTTTCCATTGGGAACCAAATACACAGTCGCTTTCGCTGTATCTCCTCCTACCACATCAATTTGTGGCGTAAATTCAGGAAGTGATCCTTCTAGGTCACTGCGCACTGACTTTTGCACCAATGGTGTAATCCAATCTAGTGAGTCCAGTGCAGCTCCCAAGAGCATTTGCTCTAATCGTGGCTTTACATTGCCTAAATCGGCATCAATCAACGAACGTCCATAGGGAGATATATTACCATAATTCACCGTAGTTTCTAGAGATTGTACTACCTTTCCATATGGCTCTAAGGTAAGATGAATCTGTAAACTTTCACCTACATCCATAGATATCGTTTGCACCGTGTATCCATAGAGGATTCGATCCACCACATCTATCGTTGCTTTTTCATAGGCCTGAAGAGACTCTCTAATTTGAAAGTCCTCTTTCCCTTGGTACATATAGGTAGCCGCTCCTTGAATACTGGCCACCATACGTGTTTCCAAGGCTCTTGGAATTGTCCCAGTTGTACTGTGCAGGTCCACATGCACTGTCTGAACAGGAGCACCATAGGCAGAGGGAATCCCTAATGTAGCCATTAGAAGAGCCCCTCCTATCCATTTTTGTATTGCCATGAATTAGAATTGTCCACCAAAGCTGAAGTGGAATTTCTTTTGATTTTTACTAATACCATAGTCGATACGTACTGGACCAATTGGTGTTGTCACACGCACGCCGGCACCGACGGAAGCATTGAATGTTTTAGAATGAGTAAACCAAGGTACATTTGGTGCATCCCAAGCATCACCTAAGTCTGTGAACAAGGCACCGCTTACTTTATTCCAAATTGGAAAACGATATTCCGCTGTAAAGTTGTACATTTTCTTACCACGGTATTGATCGTCTTCATAGGCACGAAGGGAATCGGAACCACCAATTGTATATAATTGGCTATATGGCAAGTCTCCAACAGCCCAACCGATACGTCCACGGAATGCCAATACTTGTTTATTACCTACTTTTTTATACGTTCTTGCTTCACCAGTGAATTTGTAGAAGTTAAAGTCACCGCCTAAGCCATGACCACCCCATTGTAATGTACTGGACAAGCGTTTACCACGACTTGGTTCGTATACATTATCACGGGAGTCAAATACTTTTTGCCAGCTTACACTATTAGTAGTACCAAAATTGTGTTTTATGTAACCAGACGATAAGAATGGATATCCATAGTTATTCCAACGATGTCCTGAGCCAGGACCTCCTTTTACATCTGTATCATAACGGAAGCCACTAGAATCTTTATTATCCCAAATGTAAGTATCTTTGCGATGTTCTAATGTTACATAATCACGAGTAAACTCAGCAGTTTGACGACCTAAGGACACGTTGAAGCCATTAGATTTTCTATCATAAGTAGCTACCCCTTGCCCTTTTTCATTATAATCTGTGTATTCATTTAATTGGTTAAAGTAGGTTACACCAAGGGATGTACCTTTGCTATCAATCCATGGACGCAAATAGGATACGGAGTAGTTTTTATATCCTGCTGTACCGCCGAATTCCCAGTGAACTTTAATTTTGTCACCAGTACCGCGCAAGTTATCTTCCCCTACTTCTACGATACCCACAAATCCATCAGAACCAGAATAACCAGCACCTAATGTAATAGTACCTGTTTTATGTTCTAATACGTCTACTTCAATGTTTACCATTTCTTCTGTAGAGCCTTGTGTTAAACGTACGTTTACATCATCAAAGAAACCTAAGTTATACACTTTTTCTACAGAACGACGCACCAAGAATTTATTAAATGGTTGACCCACTTTTTGGTTAAATTCACGAGTAATTACTCGGTTTTTAGTTTTTTTGTTGCCATGTGGTGTAATGCGTTCTACAATACCTTCTACCACAGATACGTGTAATACACCATTATCATCTACAGCCATGTCTTTTACATGGGCTAAGATGTAACCATCACGTTGGTACGCAGCATTAATACCTTGTACTTTTTCTCCCACGGAGATTGTATTTAATACAGTATTTGGTTGTACTCCTAAGTAGTTCACCAATACATCTGTTTTATACACTGTGTTGCCTTCTACAGACACACCTTTGATGACTGGGTTTAATGTTACATGGTACGCTACTTTCACACCTTCTGGCACTTCTGTAAATACTGGTGTAATTTCTGAAAGAACACCAGAACCACCTAAATTAGCAATCTCTTTAGAAATGCCTTCTACTGTAACAGCATCCCCAATTTTACCATGCAACAAGGCTAAGAATGCTGGTTGATTCACTGCATCAATACCTTCAATAGAGATATGTGTGATCGTTTTACCTACATATTTTTGTAATTCTTCTTCTGTTAACGATGTGAAATAACGAGCTTGTACTTGAGGAATCGCTGTTTCCACACCTGCCGCTTGTGCTTCTTCTAATTTATCACCACCAGCTTTTGTGATGGTTTTAACTTCTTTATCATTCGTAGCCAAGGAAGAGTTATCCACACGTTTACGTTGCTCTTCTATAGCATCACGTTGTGCTGCTTCCGATAAACCTTCACGAGCTGCAGCGATGGCTGCTTCTGTTGCTGCATCACCAGCAGCTACTGCTTCTTGGCGTGTAGTATTTTGCTTTCCTAAGTCCGCCATGGACAATTTAGCAATTGTTTTGCCACTTTCAGTTGTCGTAGCATTATCAGCAAACACTGGAGTTGCACTGATTGCTGCTAGAACAGCAAAGGTTAAAAATTTCTTATAAGATAGGTTTCCCTTCATATATGTTCCTCCTTAGAATATAAAAGGTGCTAATCTCGCAAAATACGTCCACCAGCTTGCACTGCATGTAACATGTCTTTTGAACTAATAGAGGGCTCTGGTGTTGCCTCCACAGTTGGTCGCGTAGTCACCACATGTTCCTGTTTTTCCACGGTTTCCACTACTTTCGTTTCTGATTGTTCTGCAGGTAGTGATTCTTTTACAACCACTGGGGTACTAACCTTGTTTGGCTGTACTTCCACCTGCGTGTCAATGACAGGAGTGTGCGCGGTATTCCCTGTTTCATGTTGTGATAACCACCAATGTGTTGCCCCTATGATTCCCACTAGTGCAAGTGCTAAGACAGCTCGTTGTGCATAAGACACAATAGAAGGTTTCCCTTCATTCATTTGCTTCATCTCCGCTTGCGCCAAGAAGAGATGAAAGTTTCCTTTCACACTTCCTTTGGTGGCGTAGGACTTAGCCGCTGCATCTAACCAAGCACGAACCATGCGAATGCGTTTTTCCATAGGTGTTGTTACAGGTTCCATACATTCCTCCTTTCATAACTATATAATCGTAGTTAGAAAGAAAAAAGTGAACCAATTTTTTACTATCTTTACTATTATACCAATGAACCGCTATTTTGCCTATTTTTTTCTAC
>CAUUIH010000006.1:0-23222 GCA_963545165.1 uncultured Veillonella sp. | reverse complement strand
GTATGCGCATGAGTGCAGCTCCTATTAAAGGCGATGCAAGCATTACATCTGGTGAATCTGGGGCTGTACCATTTGGTTTAGTAGCAGCCGCTATGACAATGGATGAATATAAAGAGTTACGTGAAGACTTAGGTCTTACAAAAGACTCCAAAGTGCTTTGTTTCTCCACAGAAGGGGATACAGACCCAACACGGTATCAAGAAATCGTATGGCAAGGAAAATTTTAATATAGCCAATTAGTCATATACAGTTAACTTTAACTTTTACGTATATGTGTATTTAAGGAGGAAATGGCAATGGATTTACAAGCAGTAAAAGAAGCAGCAAAAGCCTATGAACCAGCGATGACAAAATTTTTAAGAGAAATCGTCGCATTCCCTGGTGAAAGTTCAGAAGAAGAACAACACGTTCGCCGCATTGAGAAAGAAATGAAAGACTTAGGATTCGATGAAGTAGAAGTGGATCCTATGGGTAACATTCTTGGCTACATGGGTACAGGCAAAACTTTGATTGCTTTCGATGGTCACATTGATACAGTAGGTATCGGTAACCGTGAGAACTGGAAATTCGATCCATATGAAGGCTTTGAAAGCGAAACAGAAATCGGTGGCCGTGGTGTATCTGACCAATTAGGTGGTATCGTATCTGCAGTATACGGTGCTAAAATCATGAAAGACTTAGGTTTATTGAATGATAAATACCGTGTATTAGTAGTTGGTACAGTACAAGAAGAAGATTGCGACGGATTGTGCTGGGAATACATTATTAAAGAACGTGGTATTCGTCCAGAATTCGTAGTATCCACAGAACCAACTGATGGCGGTATCTATCGTGGTCAACGTGGTCGTATGGAAATTCGTATCGATGTAGAAGGCGTATCTTGCCATGGTTCTGCACCAGATCGTGGTGACAATGCAATCTACAAAATGGCTGACATTTTACAAGATGTACGTGCATTGAATGCCAATAACTGTACTGAAAGCACTCGCGTTCGTGGTTTAGAAAAAATGTTGGATCCAAAATTCAACCCTGACCATTACGAAGAAGCTCGTTTCTTGGGCCGTGGTACAGTAACAACTTCCCAAATTTTCTACACATCCCCAAGCCGTTGTGCAGTAGCAGATTCTTGCGCAGTATCTCTTGACCGTCGTATGACAGCAGGCGAAACATGGCAAAGCTGCTTAAAAGAAATCGAAGATTTACCAGCAGTACAAAAATACGGTGCGAAAGTCTCCATGTACGAATATGCTCGTCCATCCTGGACTGGTTTAACATATCCAATCGAATGCTACTTCCCAACATGGGTAATTCCTAAAGATCATAAAGTAACAAAAGCATTGGAAGAATCTTACATCTCCTTATTCGGTACAGAACGTATTGGTGCAGAAGTTACATTGGCAGAACGTAAAGCTCGCCCATTAACTGATAAATGGACATTCTCCACAAATGGCGTATCCATCATGGGACGTAATGGTATCCCTTGCATCGGTTTTGGTCCTGGCGCAGAAGCACAAGCACATGCTCCTAACGAAATCACATGGAAACAAGACCTTGTAACATGTGCAGCAGTATATGCAATTTTACCTACAAACTATTGCAAATAATAGGAAACATTTTATAAAGCTATAAATTAATAATGAGGTACAAACGATGACAGATTTCAAAAAATGTGTAGACGCATTAGCTAAATTAGACACAAAAAACATGTACAACAATGACTTCTTCTTGACTTGGGAAAAAACAGACGACGAATTACAAGCTGTTTGGGCTGTAGCTGATGCATTACGTGCATTGCGTGAACGCAATATCTCTACAAAAGTATTCGATAGTGGTCTTGGTATCTCCTTATTCCGTGATAACTCCACTCGTACTCGTTTCTCCTTCGCATCTGCTTGTAACTTATTAGGTTTAGAAGTACAAGATTTGGATGAAGGGAAATCTCAAATCGCTCATGGCGAAACTGTACGTGAAACAGCTAATATGATCTCCTTCATGGCTGATATTATCGGTATCCGTGATGATATGTACATCGGCAAAGGTAATGCGTACATGCATGCAGTAGCTGATGCAGTAGAAGAAGGTCATAAAGATGGCGTATTAGAACAACGTCCTACATTGGTAAACTTACAATGTGATATTGACCATCCAACACAATTGATGGCTGACACAGCTCACCTTATCAACGAATTTGGTGGACTTGAAAACTTAAAAGGTAAAAAAGTGGCTATGACTTGGGCATACTCCCCATCCTATGGTAAACCTCTTTCCGTACCACAAGGTGCTATTGGTTTATTCACTCGTTTAGGTATGGAAGTAGTACTAGCGCATCCAGAAGGATACGAAGTAATGCCAGAAGTTGAAGAAGTTGCTAAAAAACAAGCACAAGCTAGTGGCGGATCTTTCAAACGCACAAACGACATGAAAGAAGCTTTCAAAGATGCTGATATCGTATATCCTAAATCCTGGGCACCTTTCGCAGCTATGGAAGAAAGAACTGAACTTTACGGAAATGGCGATACTGCAGGTATCAAAGAATTAGAAGGTCGTTTATTAGAACAAAATGCACAACATAAAGATTGGGCTTGCACAGAAGAAATGATGAGTCTTACAAAAGACGGTAAAGCATTATACTTACACTGCTTACCAGCTGACATCACTGGCGTAAGCTGTGAAGAAGGCGAAGTTGACGCATCCGTATTCGATCGTTATCGTGTACCTCTTTACAAAGAAGCAAGCTACAAACCATATGTAATTGCTGCTATGATTTTATTAAGTAAATTTGAAAATCCAGTAGAATTATTAAAAGAGCTAGAAGAAAAGGGAACAGAAAGAGTTCTCCGCTAAAAGTAAAGGGGCTGTCTGTTCAGACAGTCCCTTATTTTAATCCCTACAAAGTAGTTAGGAATATATACACCATAGAGAGGTACCCTATGAAAAAACGTGTTGTTATCGCTTTAGGGGGCAATGCCCTAGGTAATACATTACCGGAACAAATGGTTGCAGTGAAAGAAACATCAAAAGCAATCGTAGATTTAATTGAAGCGGATTGTGATGTTATCGTTACCCATGGTAATGGTCCTCAAATCGGTATGATCAATAATGCTATGGCTGCATTGACAAGAGAGGTAGAAGGTCAACCTAATACTCCATTGTCCGTATGTGTAGCTATGAGCCAAGCGTATATCGGATATGATTTGCAAAATGCATTGCGTGAAGAATTGTTGAACAGAGGTATTACAGATTTACCTGTTACAACAATGGTTACACAAGTTCGTGTAGACGCTAATGATCCAGCATTCTTAGATCCAACTAAACCAATCGGTCACTTTATGACAAAAGAAGAAGCTGTACATGCAGTGAACCAATATGATTATGTGGTAAAAGAAGATGCAGGTCGTGGCTATCGCCGTGTCGTAGCATCTCCAGCACCAAAAGAAATCATTGAATTACAAGCTATCAAAGGCTTAATTGGTCATGAATTAGTCATCGCTTGCGGTGGTGGCGGTATTCCAGTAGTTCGCGAAGGCAATCACTTAACAGGTGCCTCTGCAGTTATCGATAAAGACTGGACTAGTAGCTTATTAGCGCAAGAAGTAGATGCTGATGTATTGATTATCTTAACAGCGATTGAAAAAGCAGCGATTAACTATGGCAAAGATAACCAACAATGGTTAGAGCATATTACGGTAGAAGAAGCACAACGTCATATCGACAATGGTGAATTTGCAGAAGGGTCTATGAAACCAAAAATGGAAGCAGCTGTAGCGTTTGCTAAATCTAAACCAGGTAGAAAAGCAATTATCACACAACTAGAAAAATCTAGAGAAGGTATTGAAGGAAAAACAGGCACTCATATCGAATTATAATAGTAGTATTTCAAAATACTGTTTTTCATAGAAAGGAGCCTATCTATGATTTTACTAGGAAAAGGAACTGTGATTACACGCAATCCATTACAACCGATGATTGAAGACGGTGGCGTAGTAATGGATGGCACTAAAATTGTGACAGTAGACTCATACGAAACATTGCGCAAGCAATATCCAAAAGCATATCGAGTAAATGCTCATGGTCGTTTAATTATGCCAGGTTTTGTCAATGCTCATCATCATATTTATTCTGCTTTAGCCCGTGGATTATATATCCCTGGTAATAACCCAACGAATTTTAAAGAAATTTTAGATGGATTGTGGTTCTACCTTGATAAACGTCTTACGAAAGAAGATGTGTGGGCAAGTGCTGTTGTGACCTATATGGCATGTATAGAAAATGGTGTGACTTCCATATTTGACCATCATGCAAGTTATGGGGAAACAGAAGGTAGCTTATCTGTTATTAGTGAAGTTGCTCAAGATTTCGGTGTTCGTTCTTGCTTGTGCTATGAAGTGAGTGACCGAAATGGTCAAGAGGAAATGGAAAAAGCGGTAGCAGAAAACGTACGCTTTGGTAAAGAAGCAAAAGAAAACCCAGAAACAATCGCAGCTATGATGGGTTTACATGCGTCTTTCACATTGAGTAAAGACACATTGGCCTATGTTCGTGAACAAAATGTAGACAATTTGGGATATCACATCCATGTAGCAGAAGGTACTACCGATCAAGAAGATAGCCAAGAAAAATATGGTATGCGCGCCGTGCATCGCTTACATGAAGATGGCATCCTAGGACCGAAAACAATTGCTGGACATTGCATCCATGTAGATGATAGTGAAGTGAAAGTATTAGCTGAAACAGGCACTATGGTGGCTCACAATCCAGAGAGTAACATGGGTAATGCAGTGGGAGCGCCTAATGTATTAAAACTGATAGAAGCAGGTATTCCAGTTGGCCTTGGTACAGATGGATATACTAGCGATATGTTAGAATCCTACAAAGTAGCAAACTGTTTAGTAAAACATAATATACAACATCCAAATGTTGGTTGGACTGAAATTCCAAATATGTTATTCCATACTAACCCAGCAATGATTGAGAAATTCTTCCCTGTAAAAGTTGGTACCTTGACACCAGGGGCAGAAGCAGATGTAATTGTGTTAGATTATATTCCTAGAACAGATTTACATGCTGATAATATCAATGGTCATTTACTATTTGGCCTCAATGGTCTCAATGTAATTACAACGATTTCAGGTGGTAAGGTACGTATGCTAGATCGTCAATTATGTGGCATGAATAAAGAAGAATTGCTACAAGAAGTACGACAAATTTCCCATCGTTTATGGAAACGATTAGTCCCATAATACACTTTCAGTAAGGAGTGAATACTATGAGCGATATCATGTATCCGGTAAGTTTCGGACATTTAATGAACCATATTCTAACAGAATATGCCACACACAATCGAGTATATAATGTGGAGCGCATGCACACAACAGGCACAGATCAACGGTTATCCTTATTTGGTCGTAACCTAGAAAATCCATTAGGCCCCGCAGCAGGTCCACATACTCAATTAGCTCAAAACTTAGTAGCAGCCTATGTTGGCGGTTCTCGATTCTTAGAATTAAAAACAGTACAAATTATGTTCGGTGAAGAATTGGGCATCCCAAGACCATGTATTTATTCAAAAGATGAAGCATACAATGTGGAATGGTCCTCTGAGTACCATTGTCATGCAGCGGCTGATGAATACATTAAAGCATGGTTTGCTATTAAATTAATTAGTAAAGAATGGGGCATCGGCGATCCAGATGGATTCATCTTTATCATGAGTGTTGGCTACAATTTAGCAGGCATTCAAAGTGAAGATGTAGATTCCTATATGGAATGCTTACGTGCAGCACGTACAAAACCTGTTTGGAAAGAATGCGAAGAATGGGCATTAGCTAATGTACATCAATTTAAACATGTAACAGAAGAGTACATTCGCAACATTGATGACAACATTTGCCAAGGTATTACATTATCTACTATGCATGGCTGTCCTGCAGGTGAAATTGAATCGATTTGTACATACTTAATGAAAGAAAAACATCTAAATCTATATTTAAAATGCAATCCAACATTATTGGGCTATGATCGGGTAAGAGAATTATTAGATCAAGCAGAATTTGGATATATTGATTTTGATGCACATCAATTTGAAGTAGACTTATCTTTCAAAGAAGCGGTGCCAATGATTGAACGATTGTTGACCATTGCAGAAGAAGAAGGGTTAGTATTCGGTGTGAAATTGACAAATACATTCCCTGTTTCGATTCATGAAAAAGAATTACCAGGTGAGCAAATGTATATGTCTGGTAAATCCTTATTACCATTATCCATCGGTGTAGCTCAATTATTGAGTGAAACATTTGGGGAACGCTTGCCAATGTCTTATAGCGGTGGTGCAGATGCGAAAAATATTGCAGCTTTATTCCGCACTGGTATTTGGCCAATTACAGTATGTACAACCTTATTACAAGGTTTAGGTTACAACCAATTGGATAACTTGGCTAAATTAGTAGAAGCAGAAGATTACGATACTGCTAAGGTGATTAAACCAACAGATATCAAAGCCTTTGCTGAAGCAATGGGAACAGCTCCAACATACAAAAAATCTGCAGCAGCTAAGAAAAAACGTGAAGAGCAACCAGGTTTCCCAACAGCCCATGATAAAAATCATGAATGCCGTGTTGTATGTGGTACTTGCGTACGTGTATGTCCAAATAGAACGAATGAATGCATTACTGTAGACGGTAAAAAATTGATCATTCACATTGATGAATCTTGTAATGAATGTGGTAACTGTGCTTGTCATTGCGTACAACCATGCTTCCCATATAAAGATAAATTGACATATTTCATTGATGAAGAACGCTTGTTAGCAAGCGATAATGATGGCTTTTATATTCAAGGTAAAGAATGCGGATATCGCTTCCAAGGCGCTACAGGTCGCACAGCGATTGATGCCTTACCAGAGGTGTTGAAAGGAGTAGTGGAAGCGTTCATTAAAGAACTTCCATATTATATCTATGATACTCATTGAACAAGGATATCTTGTACTCCCAACGGGAGTCATGCAAGGGACGATAGCAATTGAAAATGATAAGATTGTAGAGGTTGCCCCTCATATTGAGGCGAAACCGGGAGATGTACGAATCGATGCAAAAGGGCGTTATGTATTGCCTGGGGGAATTGATACACATACCCATTTTGAAATGACCAATGCATTTGCCACTACGGCAGATGATTTTGACAGTGGTACAAAGGCTGCTATTATGGGGGGAACCACGACGATTATCAATTTTGCATCGCCTTTTGAAGAATCTTTGTTAGAAGGTTTGCGACGCGATAAGAAACGGGCGGAAGGACGTTGCTCTTGTGATTATAAATTTCATATGGAAATTTTGAATATGAATGAGCAAGTAGCAGAAGAAATTCCTAAGGTCGTAGAAGAAGGCGTCGCATCCTTCAAAGTATATATGGCCTATAGCTTTAGTATTGATGATCGGTCAATTTACGAAGCAATCAAAGCAATTGCCCCAACCGGTGCGTTGGTGGCAGCCCACTGTGAGAATGGAGCGATGATTGCAGCTAAGGTGCAGGAAATGAGGGCGGAAGGAGATACGGAAGCAAAGTATCATCCACTTTCAAAACCAGATACCATAGAAGCAGAAGCAATGCATCGTTTCATTCGACTAGGAGAATTAGCAGATTATCCAGTACATATTGTACATGTGAGCTCTGCAGCAGGATTAGATGTGATTGAGGAACGCAGGAAAAATGGGGCAAAAGTAACCTGTGAAACCTGCCCTCAATACTTATTATTAACAGATGAATTGTATAATCAGCCGGATGGAAAAGGATTGCGATATATCTTGAGTCCACCTCTTAGAAAGCAAAGAGATGTGGAGATTTTGCAAGCGGCGGTAGAGCGTGGAGTTTTCCAAACTTTATGTACGGATCACTGCAATTATACATTAGCGCAAAAAGCGCAGGGTCTTGGTGACTTTACGAAAACGCCAGGTGGATTGCCAGGTGTAGAAGAGCGGATGATTCTAATGTGGGATATGTTTGTTCATAGTGGACGAATTGATCCTGTAGAATATATGAAATTAACTAGCGAAACACCAGCTAAGTTATATGGATTATATCCAAAAAAAGGAACGTTACAGGTAGGAAGTGATGCGGATATTGTGATACTTTCACCGGATGTAACAGAATGTATGACTTCGGATACAACTCATAGTCGGTCAGATTATACACCTTATGAGGGAATGACTGTACATGGTCGAATAGATGATGTGTTTTTACGTGGGCACCATGTGGTGCAAGATAGAAAATTAGTGGAAGCCTATAAAGGGGAATTCCAACAATAATCGGAGGGAGGTCTCTGTATGTACCGATTTCAAGTTAACGGTATTTGGCGTGAGGTGGAAGAAGATAAGCGACTAATGGATTATCTTCGCGATGACCTACGCTTAACCGGAACAAAGGACGGTTGTAGTGCAGGTGCTTGTGGGGCTTGTACGATTCTCATTGATGGGAAGAAGGTAAAAGCTTGTATAGGTAAAGTTTCGCAAATGGAAGGCAAATCAATTATTACTATTGAAGGCCTTACAGAGCGTGAAAAAGAAGTATATGTATATGCTTTTGCAGAATGTGGAGCTGTACAATGTGGTTTCTGTATTCCAGGTATGATTATTAGTGCAAAGGCATTATTAGATACTACACTAGAGCCTACAAGAGCAGATGTTCAAAAAGCTTTATTGGGCAATATTTGTCGTTGTACAGGATATGTAAAAATTGAAGATGCTATTTTATTAGCAGCTCGTATGTTTAAAGAGAATGTACCTGTTCCTAAAAATGATGCAGACGGTACGGTAGGATCTCGGTTGCATCGTGTTGATGCGATGGAGAAAGCATTGGGTACAGGTTTATATGTAGATGATATGGTAGTGGATGGCATGATTTATGCCAAAGCTGTTCGCTCTAAATATCCAAGGGCTCGTGTAGATGCAATTCATATTGAAGAAGCTTTGGCACATCCTCAATGTGTGACAGTACTAACAGCGAAAGATGTACCTTTTAATAAAACAGGTCATATTGTTCCAGATTGGGACGTAATGATTGCAGAAGGGGATATCACTCGCTATGTAGGCGATGCCATTGCAGTAGTTGCAGTAAAAGAAAAAAAATATTTACAAGAAGTATGTAATCTAGTGACTGTAGACTATACAGAATTGACACCTGTAGTCACTCCAGAAGAGGCTTTAGCAGAAGGGGCGCCTCAATTACATCCGAATGGTAATATTTTGTCTCATCAATCATTAAGTCGTGGTAATGCAGATGAAGCAATTGCCAATGCGGCGCATGTAGTTACTCGTCATTATTCTACACCACAAACGGACCATGCATTTATGGAACCAGAATGTGCTATTGCAGTGAAAACTGAAGACGGAGTTCAACTCTATACAGGCAGTCAAAGTATATATGATGATCAACGTGAAGTGGCTCGTATGTTGGAGTTGGATGTGTCCAAAGTAAAAGTCCACAGCATGCTAGTAGGTGGTGGCTTTGGTGGTAAAGAAGATATGAGTGTGCAACATCATGCAGCACTTGTAGCTTGGAAAACGGGACTTCCAACGAAAGTACAGTTAACTCGACAAGAAAGTTTAGAAGTACATACAAAACGCCATGCCATGGAAATGGATATTACTACCGCTTGTGATGCAGAAGGTAAATTAGTAGCCACAAAAGTAAAAATTGTTTCCAATTGCGGAGCTTATGCATCCTTAGGTGGCCCAGTATTGCAACGGGCAGGTACACACTCTAGCGGTCCATATAATTTTGAAAACTTCTCTATGGATGGTATTTGTGTATATACGAATACAGTACCTGGCGGTGCATTCCGTGGGTTTGGTGTAACACAAACGATTTTTGGGCAAGAAGTGAACATTGATTTACTAGCTAAAGAAGTAGGTATGGATCCTTGGGAATTCCGCTATAAAAACGCAGTACGACCTGGTGATTACTTACCAAATGGACAATTATGTACTCCAGATACAGGTATTGTAGAATGTTTGGAAGCCGTTAAAGATTCGTATTATGCCAGTGATCGTACAGGGCTTGCTATTTGTATGAAAAATAGTGGTGTTGGTGTAGGTTTGCCAGATACAGGACGCGTTATCCTAGAGGTTCGTGACGGTAAAGTTCGTATTCGTACATCCGCAGCATGTATTGGTCAAGGTGTAGGTACAGTAGCGGCACAAATTGTGGTAGAAGCTACGAAACTTTCACCAGAACAAATTGTAGTAGAAGCACCAGATACAGAACGGACACCAAACTCTGGTACAACTACAGCATCTCGACAAACGGTATTTACAGGGGAAGCAACACGTAGAGCTGCTGAAAAATTAGCAGAATTATTGAAAACTCAAACGTTAGCAGATCTTGAAGGTAAAGAAATATACGAAGAGTTCCTAGGGGTTACGGATCCATTCGATTCGGATAAAAAACATCCTAAGAGCCATGTGGCTTATGGGTATGGAGCTTGCGTAGCTACGATTGGAGATGATAACAAAGTAAGTGAAATTCATGTGGCCTATGATGTAGGACGAGTGGTGAACCCTCAATCTTGTGAAGGCCAAGTTGAAGGTGGCACAATCATGGGGATGGGCTATGGTGTAACAGAAGACTTCAAATACAATGAAGGTAAAGTAGTTACAAAATATGGCACATTAGGCTTGTTGAGAGCTACGCAACGCCCAGAAATCAAATGTACATTCATAGAAAAAGGTACGCCAGACCAATATGCATATGGTGCTAAAGGTATTGGGGAAATTAGTAGTATCCCAATTGCTCCAGCTATTGCGAATGCATATAATCGTTTGGACGGTATGGAACGTTGTTCTTTACCACTTGAGAAAACTGGATATCGAAAATAATCAGTAAGGGAGAGAGTGTACTAAGTCTATGAGGGAGATGTTGTAACAAGCACGGAAGTGCTTGTTACAGCGTAAGATGATGTCGAATATTCAAAACATGATATAAGCATAAGACTAGTATATTCTATTAAGTAATATGAGGTGATTCATATGGCACATCAAATTCAGGGAGTTAATCATGTAGATGGAATGTTACCCATTCCTAAATTGTTTGCCTACGGCTTACAACACGTATTAGCCATGTATGCTGGAGCAGTAGCGGTTCCAATTATTATAGCTCAAGCTATGCACTTATCAGGAGCGCAATTGATTCAATTAATTAATGCAGACTTATTTACTTGTGGGATCGCTACATTGATCCAAACATTAGGGTTTTGGAAAATAGGTGCAAAAATCCCATTGATTCAAGGGATTACATTTGCTGCAGTATCCCCTATGATTTTAATTGGTCAAGAACATGGGATGACAAGTATTTATGGGGCTGTTATTGTAGCAGGGATAGTTACATTCTTAATTTCCCATCTATTTAGTCGTTTAATCCGCTTTTTTCCACCTGTGGTAACAGGTACTATTATTACAATTATCGGTATTACATTAATGCCCGTATCCGTTCGTTGGGTAGGGGGCGGTAACCCTAGTTCACCTGAATTTGCGAATCCAATTAACTTGCTAATAGCAACGTTAACATTGGCAATTGTAGTAGCAGTGTATCGATTTGGTAAAGGTTTCTGGAGTAATGTAGCAGTTTTAGTAGGTTTAGTAGTTGGAACATTAGTATCAATGGCACTTGGTGTAGCTAACTTAGGGGCTGTTGGTGAAGCGGAATGGTTTGCTGTTGTAACGCCATTAGCGTTTGGTTGGCCAACATTTGAATTTTCCTCTATTATTTCTATGGTCATCGTTATGCTTGTTGTTATGACGGAAACGACTGGTGACTGTATCGCCATTGGAGAAATCGTTGAGAAACCAATTGGCAAAAAAGAATTAGCCGCTTGTTTGCGTGCCGATGGTTTTGCCACAATGATTGGCGGTTTCTTAAATAGTTTCCCACATACAGCCTTCGCTCAAAACGTAGGACTTGTAGCCGTAACAAACGTAAAAAGCCGTTTCGTAGTAGCAGCATCTGGTGTTATCTTAGTAGCATTGGGTTTATTCCCTAAAATGGCGGCAGTCGTAGCAAGTATCCCTAACCCTGTATTAGGTGGTGCTGGCGTAGCTATGTTTGGTATGATTATCGCTAGTGGTATTCGCTCTTTATCTAAAGTACAATTTGATGGCACTTACAATCTTATGATTGTAGCGATTAGTATTGGTGTTAGTATGATTCCATTGGCAGTACCAACATTCTATGATCATTTCCCTGAATGGTTAAAAATTGTTCTTCATAGCGGTATCACATTTGGTAGCTTAATTGCAGTCATTCTTAATGTATTGCTAAATGGCTATGGCAATGAAACTCATGTAGCACAATCAACGCGTCGTGAAAAAGCAATTGCTCGATTAGATAAATGGAAAGCAGAACGTAAAGTTCGTAGAAAACACGCTATTTAATCAAAATGTTATATATGGTTAGAGTTAGGTTACATATATAAGTGCTTTCTTTATACAGAAAGTAGCACGAAAATAAGTAAGCACCAATTATATGTATAATTGGTGCTTACTTTGTTTTCTAATGTGTGGTAATCCAGTTATAAGAGTTGTTTGTTTTGTAGTAGATCCAAGCTGTTTAATATGGAATCTACCTCATCCGCTGTGTTGTGGTAGCCAAAGGAAAAGCGGACCGTTCCTCTAGGATAGGTACCCAGTACTTGATGGGCTGTAGGAGCACAGTGTAAGCCAACTCTAGTAATAATGTGATACCTTTGTTCCAGAGCATGTGCTAGTTCAGCTGGATCACAGTGATGGGGAGAAATAGAAATCACGGCTGTCCGATTGTGAATATCTGGAATTCCGTGAATTGTATAGTTAGATAATGTTTGCAAGCCGGAGATGAATTGCTTGGTCAAAGATAATTCATGTTCATAAATACGATCGATTCCTACTGTGTTGAGATAAGATACACTAGCATGAAGCCCGATAATGCCAGGGATGTTAGGAGTACCAGGTTCGAAACGATCGGGAAAGGTAGTGGGAATCTCCAAGGTATGAGAGAAACTACCAGTACCACCACTTAGTAGGGGCTGTATTTGATGGGCTACTTCTTTAGTAAGGAGAAAGCCACCAATCCCTTGGGGGCCTAATAATCCTTTATGACCGGTAAAGCAAAGGATGTCAATATTCATCTCTTTCATATGGATAGGTAATATGCCAGCCGATTGTGCAGCATCAACGATACACAATAGATTATGTTCTTTACAGAATGTGCCGATTTCGGCAATAGGTTGAATGGTACCACATACATTAGAGACATGTGTCACTAGAATAGCCTTTGTAGTAGGCAAGAGAAGTGATTCTAAGGTAGAGGTAATCATTTCACCTTGAGGTGTACTAGGAATGGTGGAGTAAGACACACCTTTCATAGATAATTGATGGAGTGGACGCATCACTGCGTTATGCTCTAAGCTGGAAATTAGGAGGTGATCGCCGGCAGAAAAAAGGCCTTGTAAGACTATATTTAGACTGGTTGTCACATTGGGAGTAAAGATGACGTATTTTGCACTAGGGCCACCCAATAGTTGTTGTAACTGTTGGCGTGTTTCTAAAATCAAACGTTCCACTTGGTACGCATCTTCATTAGAGGACCGATGGACAGAGGCTCCATTATACGAAATGTAATCATAGATAGCTTGCGCTACAGTTGGCGCTTTCGGGAAAGAAGTACTGCTATTATCTGCATAGATAGATTTCATGATGATAACTCCTTTTACTATGTATATTACATTTAGTATAAAGTAATGCGTGCAAAATATCAATTTGTAGGGACCAAAGTGAACTAGTCGAAGAGGTAAATGTTTAGTAGGAGAGGTACTATGAGTGTAGTCAGTGAAAAGCAAAGAATTATTATTGCTGGATTAATTATTGGCGCGATTGCTAGTTTATTAGTGTTAGCGGGAAACCCGCAGAATATGGGCTTTTGTATTGCCTGTTTCATTCGTGATTCTGTAGGGGGATTAGGTCTGCATAGAGCAGCACCAGTACAATATATTCGTCCAGAAATTATTGGATTAGTGTTGGGAGCCTTTTTATTATCTTGGTTCCGTGGAGAGCGATCTGCTAAAGGTGGTTCCGCTCCAGCAACACGATTTACCTTAGGTTTCTTTACTATGATTGGTTGTCTTATTTTCTTAGGATGTCCATTCCGTATGATTTTGCGTTTAGCCGGTGGTGACTGGAATGCAATCATGGGTTTATTAGGATTCACTGGTGGTATTGCAGTAGGCACAGTATTCTTAAAACGAGGTTATTCCTTGGGTAGAACCTATATTGTATCTAAATTGGATTCCTATATTATGCCGGCAGCACAAGTGATTCTATTAGGTCTTGTGGTGGCTGCGCCAGCGTTCATTTTCTTTACTGAAAAAGGACCAGGTGCCATTCATGCTCCATTGTGGATTTCTTTAGCAGCTGGTTTAGTCGTAGGTGGCTTAGCACAATATAGCCGTCTTTGTATGGTAGGTGGTATCCGCGATATCATTCTATTTAAAGAAACAAAATTAATTCTTGGTTTTATTGCGATTCTTGTAGCAGCGTTCCTAGTGAACATTTCTGTTGGTAATTTCCATCCTGGTTTTGTGAAACAACCAATTGCGCATACAGATGGATTGTGGAACTTCTTAGGTATGGCTCTAGCAGGTTTATGCTGTACATTAATGGGTGGTTGCCCATTACGTCAATTAATCTTATCTGGTGAAGGTAACTCCGATTCCATGATTACAGTAGTGGGCCTCGCAGCAGGCGCAGCATTTGCACACAACTTTGGTCTAGCAGCCACTGGTACAGGCGTTCCAGTAGCAGGCCAAATTGCAGTAGGTGTAGGCTTTGTTATCGCCTTAATCATTGCTGTTAAAAATTTGCGTAAATAGAAAACATAGGAGGTACGTATGATTGATGTGAGAGGACTTTCTTGTCCAGAACCAGTTATTATGGTACAAAAAGCAATGGCATCAGGTGAAAGTCAATATTCTGTACAATCTGATTCCAAAACAGCGGTAGAAAATATTACTAGATTTGTAGTTGCTCAAGGATATACCATCGTATCTAAAGAGGAAAATGGTGAGTATATTCTTACTATCACAAAATAATATGGAATATGTAGCAACGTTTTATTCTCACTTTGGGGCTATCCAATTTGAACAATTTTGTAAGCAAGCATCTATTGCGGTACACTTACAGCCTGTTCCACGTTGGCTTAGCTCATCATGTGGCACATGCGCAATTTTCCAAGTGGATCGATGCATTGTTGAAGACATTCCTGAAGATATTTTAGAAGATATAGAGCAGGTTGTAGAGAAACAGACGGAAGGATATAGAGAAATCTATAAAAGTAATTGAACAATTTGCAAACTATATCTCACATAAAATTGATATTAGGCATACATAAACTTAGTCTCGAATAATGATAGATTCATTGTAGTTCGAAGTAGTTTGTGTATGCCTATTTTCATAATAATGACCGTGAGTTAAATCTGTGTATATGAATTATGCATGTATGGATGCTTAGTATCTAAGATAATTCATATGCCAAAATCTTCATATACATGGTACAATAAGAGTACAGAGATGTTGGAGTCAGGAGGTATAAGTATGCTTATGTTTATGCAAGTGCAACAGCCTAAAACAGTAGAAGAGGCACATGCACTGATGGTGAAGCAAAAGATGGCGCCTATCTTAGCAGGTGGTTGTTGGACACGATTAGGAAACCGTAAATGGCCGATGGTGATTGACTTGTCTGAATTAGGTCTTCGTTATATTGAAGAAGAAGACACAGAATTTCACATTGGTGCTATGGCTACACAACGGGATGTGGAGGTGTATGAACCTTTTAAAACATTCTGTGGAGGTGTGCTCCCAAAAGCTGTGAAAGATATTTTAGGTGTTCAATTCCGCAGTATGGCTACCATGGGGGGATCCGTAGCAGCAAAATTCGGTTTCTCTGATATTATTCCTGCCTTATTAGCATTACGAGCAGAGGTGCGTTTGTTTGAAGCGGGCCGTATGCCGATAGAACAATACTTAACATATGGAACAAGAGATTTATTACTTGAAATCATTGTACCAAAACAAGAAGTGCCAGTAGCGATTGAAGCATTACGGAAATCGATTTCAGATTTTCCGTATTTAACGGGATCTGCTCGATTCGATGATCAAGGCTACTCAGTATATATTGGTTGTCGACCAGGCAAACCAGCGTTAGCAACAAAAGCTTGCCAGATAATCAATGAAAAAGGATTAGATGCCTTGGATGAAGCGATAACCTTGATTCAAGAGGACTTATCCTTTCAAAGTAACTCACATGCAAGTGCAGAGTATCGCTTAGAGATGGCAAAAAACATGTTTAAACGATTGGTAAAAGAGGTGGCACAATGGAAATAATGTTACAAGTGAACGGAGTGAAACGAAAAGTTCTCATCGAAACTGATGAAATGTTACTGGAAACATTACGTAATTTAGGCTTTTACAGTGTACGTTGCGGTTGTGATACGACAAACTGTGGTTTATGCACTGTATGGGTAGATGGGGATCCTATATTATCTTGTGCGTACCCTACGTTTAGAGCGGTGGGACATGAGATTACTACCTTAGAAGGTGTAGCAGAGGAAGCTGCGAAATTAGCGGATTGTTTGGCTGAAGAAGGGGCTGACCAATGTGGCTACTGTACAACTGGTATGATGATGAGTGCCATTGCCTTAAGCCGTAAATACCCAAATGCTACCGATGAGGAAATAAAAGCTTACCTAAACAATAATTTATGTCGTTGTACTGGTTATGAATCGCATATGCGTGGGATTCGTAAATTTTTAGGAGGCAAAGCACTATGAAACATTTAGGAAAAAGTTATAAAAAAATTGACTCCACAACGATTTTAAGTGGTAAAGCCGCCTATACAGAAGATTTTATTCCATCCAATGCGTTATGTATCAAAATTCTTCGCAGTCCTCATGCCTTTGCTAAGATTGTCGATATCAATGTGGATGCAGCTTTAAAAGTACCAGGTGTGGAAGCAATTTATACGTATAAAGATGTGCCACAAACTCGATTTACCTTAGCGGGTCAAAGCTATCCTGAACCATCTGCATATGATATGTTGATATTAGAACAAATCGTCCGCTATGTGGGTGATGAAGTGGCATTAATCGTGGCTGTGGATGAACGGACAGCTTTGAAAGCAATGCCTCTCATCAAAGTAAAATATGAAGTCTATGAACCAGTTTTAGATATGCATACAGCTATCGATCATCCTAGTATCATTCACGCTGAAGATGACTTCCACTATAACTTTCCGGTAGGGGGAGATCCTAAACGCAATATTGCCTGTTCCTATAGTCATGTAGTGGGTGATTTAGAAGCAGAATTGGCAAAATGTGATTATGTAGTAGAAGAGTCTTACTTTGACCAAGCAACCTTGCAATCGGCGATGGAAACCTTTAGAACCTTTGCTACGATTGACCAATTTAATCGTCTTGTTATCACTAGCTCTACACAAGTGCCATTCCATATTCGTAGACATGTGGCGCGGGCTTTGGGACTTTCAGCGGCTCAAATTCGTGTTATCAAACCTCGTATTGGTGGTGGTTTTGGATCGAAACAAACTGGTTGTACAGAAATGTTCCCAGCCTTTGTAACATGGAAATTGAAAAAACCATCCTATATCGTATACGATCGTCATGAAGCGAATAACTGCTCCACGAGTCGACATGCGCGGGATTGGAAGGTCCGCGTAGGGGCTACTAAAGATGGTATTATCCAAGTTATCGACATGGTGGCTGTATCCGATGCAGGTGCACATGGTAGCCATGCGTTGACGACTTTTACAGCAGGGGAACATAAATCCTTGCCATTATACAATAAAACGAAAGCGATTCGTTATGAATCGAATGTAGTATACACGAACCATATGCCAGGTGGTGCGTTCCGTGGTTATGGTGCGACAGAAGCCTTGTGGCCATTGGAATGTGCCATTACGAAATTGGCGCATACCATGGGCGTAGACGAAATTGAGTTGCGTTTGAAAAACTTAATTAGTGTAGGGGAAACGGCACAATCCTTCCATCCAGGAGAAGTGTTGGAATCTGGTTTATTGAGAGAAGCTATCCAAAAGGCGAAAGAAATGTCTAATTGGGATAATCGTCCAAAATCTTGGAAAATTGATGACCGCTATAGGGGGGGCTTAGGGGTAGCCCTTGCGTTCCAAGGCTCGGGCATTGCCAATATTGACTCTGCCTCTGTAGAAGTGCGCATGCTGGATGACGGTACGTATATGTTGTTTACTGGTTCTACAGATATGGGTCAAGGATCCAATACGGCATTGGCTCAAATTGCTTGTGAAACCTTGGGCTGTCCGATGGATATGATGGTGGTCTATGAAGCAGATACTGATGTAGTACCATTTGACCCAGGTTCCTATGCATCGAGTGCGACTTATGTCACTGGTACAGCTACTAAACTAGCTTGTGATGAATTAAAAGAAAAAATCCTGCAAGAATTTGGACGTTTAATGGAAGTGGATCCAAGCACATTATCCTTTGATGGAGAAAAAGCGTGGACTGAAGATGGTTCTAAAACGATGACGACTAAAGAGTTAGCGCCGAAACTTGTATCGGGGCCAAAAGGTCACTATTTGAGCGGTATGGCTACTTGGGGTAGTCAAACATCGCCACCTCCTTTCATGGTGGGCATTGCAGAGGTGAAAGTTGACCTTGAAACTGGTAAAGTAACACCGGAAAACTACTATGCGGTGGTAGACTGTGGTACTATTGTGAACAGAAACTTAGCGACTGTACAAACAGAAGGTGGTGTAGTACAGGGCATTGGCATGGCATTATATGAAGAAATTCGCTATTCTTCTCGAGGTGTGTTAGAAACGAATAATTTCATGCATTATAAATTACCAACACGATTAGATACTGGTAGAATCCATGTGGATTTTGTAGAATCCTATGAACCAACTGGTGCGTATGGTGTTAAATCTATTGGAGAAGTTGTTATCAACACATCTTGTCCAGCGATTCAAGGGGCTATCTTAAACGCTACAGGTGCAGAGGTGACCACATTACCGATGATTCCAGAGCGTGTGTATAAGGCATTACAAGAAAAATAAGTCGTGTCTGTAATAGGAGATGTAGGATGAGTGATAGGAAGTACTGGGAGTCCTTACTAGAACCGGGGATAACTGCTGTTGTAGGGGCTGGCGGCAAAACGACAGTGGTATCTAAATTGGGGGCTGTGGCAGTGAGTCAACAGCGACCGGTGGTGGTGACCACAACAACAAAGATGGGATCTGAACAAGTGGCTCCTTGGAATCCCTACTATGGGGATGACCTAGCACTGGGAGAGTCTCATATGGTAGAACAAATGAAATGCGGTCAGATGGGATCTTGGTTTCAAGCGATAGCAGGTCACAAAGTAATAGGACTTGAGCCAGAATTACTAGATACATTACATGCTCGGCATCCGGATTGGTCCATTGTGATTGAGGCAGATGGGGCGAAAACGAAATGGTTGAAAGCCCCTAAACCTCATGAGCCAGTGATACCGACTAATACGGTGACTACCATTGCCGTCGTGAACATGCAGGTTTTAGGTAAAGAGCTGACAGAGGACTATGTGCATCGCATAGAAGAAGTACAGACGATTATGGAGATTCCACTAGGGGATACGATCACTCCAGAAGGTGTGGTAAGACTACTTCGACACGAGAAGGGTATCTTTCAATATGCCCGTGGGAAACGGATTGTTTTCTGTACAGGATGCGATACGGTGGATGCAACAGTGGTAGATGCATTTTTAGAAGCTTTGCAATGCCTTTCATTACACAAAGTGGTGTTGGCTAATGGGTATCGTGAACATTGTTGTATACAAAGGGTGCTAACATGGCAATAGGTTGTGTATTATTAGGGGCTGGACAATCGAAACGTATGGGATGTGCCAAGCAATTATTGACCTATCAAGGACATACCTTGCTAGAGATTGCCCTCTCGAAGTATGGCGGGATGCAACCTCTAGCGGTGGTTGTTGACCCACGTATGGGTGTGGAGGATATGGTGCGTAAGGTGGAAGGGATTCCAGTGCCTAATGAGCATCCAGAATGGGGACAGGGTACATCTATCCGATTAGGGGTAGAGGCTTTGTTGCAATGGGAATACACACAGAAAGAACGCTTAGAGGCGATTCTTTGTGGCGTTATCGATCAACCTTTATTGGATGGTCAAGTCATTGAGGACTTGTGTAAGGCTTTCAGAGAGAGAGGCGACGAGAAAGCTATTGTACAGCCGCAGTATGGACCGAACCGAGAGCGAGGGAATCCTGTAGTATTTGGCAGATATTGGGCCGATGCGTTACGCTTGATTCCTGGGGATATGGGAGGACGTGTCATTTTACGGGGCGAAGGTGCTCCTCATGTTACATATGTATGGCTTGAAAGGCACTGTACTATGCATAGTGGTATTGATATTGATACGAAAGAAGACTATGACCGTATTGTGAGCGAAGGAGGACGTTATGAGACCAATGATTCTCATCCGTAGCGGTGGAGATGTGGCATCTGGCGCTATTTATCGTTTGTGGCGAGCAGGGTATCCGGTGGTGATTAATGAAATTGCCATTCCTACCATGATTCGTAGAGAAGTGTCCTATGGGAATGCAGTACATAGAGGGGAAATGATCTTAGAGCGCTTGCGCTCACGTCATGTACCCTTACAAGATGCGGCAACATTGTTAGCTAGTCGTGAAGCCATTCCTGTGGTCACTGAGCCGTATGAAACTGTGTTAGAGACGATACAACCAAATATTGTGGTGGATGCCATTTTGGCGAAACGGAATGTAGGAACTCAAATAAGTGATGCTTCTTTAGTCATTGGATGTGGTCCTGGATTCCATGCTGGTAAGGATGTACATGTTGTGATTGAAACTATGCGTGGTCATACCTTAGGACGATGTATTTATGAGGGACCAGCCTTAGCTAATACGGGGATTCCTGGCAATGTGGGAGGCTATACGCATGAACGAGTGATAAAATCCCCAGCGGAAGGCCTGTTTGTGGCAAAAAGCCATATTGGAGATCAAGTAGAGGCAGGTTCTATCATAGGCTATGTAGAGGATGTACCGGTGCATGCAAAAATTACAGGCACATTACGAGGTATCTTAGCCTCTAATATATTAGTAACGAAAGGCTTTAAATTGGCGGATGTGGACGCACGATGTGAAGATAGCCATTGCTTTACTATATCAGATAAAGCGTTAGCTGTCGGCGGTGGTGTGATGGAGGCCATCACTGCTTGGGAATATGAGCAGATAAAGGAGTAGGACCATGAATCTGATTGATATTGCGCAAGAACGTTTGGCAAAGGATGAATCATCGTTGATCGTAACCATATTATCTGGACATCGACAAGGTGATAAAGTGATGTATAGCCATACTGGTGAAGTGGTGTATGGCAATGCCATTGAAGGCTTTACAGTACCTCAAAGAATAGAGCCACAATTATTTTCTGTTGAAGATATGGAATGCTTTATGCAACCAGTAGAAAAAGATCCAGAAGTCCTCATTCTGGGAGCTGGTCACGTAAGCCGTTGCGTGGCTGACCAATTTTTATTCATTGGTTGTGGTGTCACCGTTGTGGATGACCGAGCAGAATATTTACGAGAAGACTTTTTTGACCCTCGTGTGAAACGAGTGCATTTAGACTTTACAACATTACAAGATAATTTGAATCTTCATGCATATACGGGCATAGTGGTAGTCACTAGAGCCCATGAGTTTGATAGCATGTGCTTGCACCAAGTGCGTCATGTGTTGCCAACCTATGTGGGTGTCATGGGCAGTCAAAAACGTATTTTCCACGCTTTTGAAGTGTTAAAAGAAGAAGGTTGGACACAGCAGGAGCTAGATATGTTATATGGTCCTATTGGATTAGATTTAGGCGCTCAAACACCAGAAGAGATAGCACTTTCTATCGTATCAGAATACATGGCAGTGTCCTATCGTAAACAAGGTGGTTTTTTATCGAAAAAGAGGTATACACATGAAGTATGAGTTTATAGAATATCTACAACAACATAAGCAAGATACATTGGCAGTAACAACGATTTTAAAAACTCATGGCTCCACACCGCGTAAAGCAGGCACCACTATGATTGTTCATCCGGATGGATCAATCTTTGGTACCATTGGTGGTGGCCGTGCGGAAAATGAAATTCGATTAAGTGCAGTAGATGCATTGGAAAAGAAAGAAAGTTTCCGTCGTATTTATGTGGATTTAAACGATGATGTAGCAGTCAAAGAAGGCATGGTCTGTGGCGGTAACATGGACGTACTCATCGAAACTTACCATGTATAACCACTAGGTTTACTAGAAAAAAATACCAATATAGGATACAATAAAAGGGTACATGCATGAGCATGTGCCCTTATTTGTATTAGAAAGGATAGGAGATATTCTATGCTGTTTCAATTACAAACTACATTAGCTACATTACGATTCTTAGACATCGTAGATATTATATTTGTAGCCACACTATTTTATTGGTTATATCGTCTAGTTAAAAATACAAGAGCCTTGGGCTTATTAAAGGGCTTAGGCGTATTAGTTGTTTTAAATATCGTAGCACACTTTATGGGTTTGCATACGATCAGTTGGATTATGCAACAAAGTGTGGCAGTTCTTATGATTGCCTTACCAATCGTGTTCCAGCCCGAATTGCGACGCCTATTAGAACAATTGGGCAGCGGTACTGGATTTTTCTCGTCCCGTACTAAAATCTCTAAAGAAGAATTAACATCCATTGTGAAAGAAGTCGTCATTGCTTGCCGTAGTATGTCTCGTCGCAAGATTGGGGCGCTCATGGTCTTTGAAAGAAATATGAAGTTAGACGTCTTATCCATGCAAGGGACCCGCATCGATGGACTTGTGACCAGTGAATTATTAATGAATTTATTTTATCCAAAATCTCCTCTCCATGATGGAGCTGTTATCATTCGTAATGGTCGTATAGAGACGGCAGCCAGCTTGCTGCCAGTGAGTCAAAATCGTGACGTCAGTAAAGAATTGGGCACACGACATCGTTCAGCCTTGGGACAAAGTGAAGAAAGTGATGCCTTAGTGGTAGTGGTCAGTGAAGAAACGGGACAAATTTCCTATGCCTTAGGCGGACAAATCCACCGTGGTGTTACGGAAGATACATTGCGCACAGTTATGT